>JAZUQE010000081.1:0-6004 GCA_045605575.1 Faecousia sp.
ACACCTGGTTCTGTATACCAGGCAAGTAACCGTCCTTATGCAGAACCAAAGCCCTTTCTATACGACGATGGGGCACGCCTAATTAAAATTAACAACTGGGGATACTTGAGATTTGGCCCAATTGAGGTCTATCTCAGTGAGACAATGAAGGATACTTATTTGGAGCTCCGCCCGGATGATGGAGATACTTTCCTTGTGATCTACCCCAATTATAAAATTGCAAGAGTAGATGCCGTGAACAACAAGCTCATCAATCGCCACATCCGAAAACTGTAACCCATGTCTCTTCCCTCGGTGTTACCCATGTTTCTCTTGACAAGGTTGCCGCCCCTACGGGATCACAAGGAGTGGGGTGGAGGGATGGCGGACGGCCAATGGCCGTCCCTACGGGATCGCAAGGGGCCAGAGGGGATTCCAAAGGGGAAAACGGCGGGTGGTTTGGATGAAGTAGATCCGATCCGTTTTCCCCTTTGGCCGTCCAGGGAGTCCGGGGACCACACGGAAGGTCCCCGGCGGCTGGTTGGATACTTTCTCGCCGGAGAGAAAGTATCATATTCCCAATAAAGCTTCTTTCGGGGCAAAAACCCGATTCCCTTTCCGCACTAAAAACATCACGTTGAACCCTTAGGTGCTCATGAGGAAAGAGCAAGGGAGGGCAAGACCCTCCCCTACAAATCACGGAAATGCAACAGCTCGATAAACTGAAATTTGTCGTAAAAACCGCCGCCGGAGACCCGGCGGCGGTCATGTCATTTCGCTTAGTGTAGACTCACAGGCGGCTTGGGTTGATTGGCCGTCCGGGCGCTGGTCTTGCCCTCGGGCTTGATCTCGCCTGCCAGAGTCAGGGAGCGCTTGGTCAGCGCCGGACCTACCAGCTCATACACCAGCACGCTGAAAAGGATCACGTTCCGGATCAGACTGCCGTCTGCCAGCGCGGTAGCAGTCAGTGCCATGCCCAGCGCTACGCCTGCCTGGGGCAGCAGGGTAATGCCCAAATGGGTGGTAATTGCCTTGGAGCAATTGGTGGCCTTGCAGCTGCCGAAAGCACCCACATACTTACCGGCAGACCGTGCCAGAATGTAAATCACACCGATGATCAGCGTCACCGGACTTGCCAGGATCTGCAGATCCAGTTCCGCGCCGGAGATCACGAAGAACAGAATATTCAGCGGCACTGTCCAGCTGTCCACGCGTCCCATCAGCTCTTCGGAGTAGTCACAGATGTTGCAGAACACCGTTCCGGTCATCATGCACACCAGCAGCAGAGAAAAGCCGCAGTGTACAGGACCGATCTGAAATTTCAGCAGCGACAGACCCACCGTCAGCAGCACAAAGGCTACGGAGATGGTCATACGCTTACTTCTGGAGTGGAAGAAACGCTCGGTCTTATCCAGCAGCCAGCCCATGATGGCACCCAGCCCCAGAGAAAGCACCACCTCCAGGGCAGGCTCTACGACCATGCCGATCACGCTCACCGGGCCGCTTTCCAGTGCGGAGGCAATGCCGAAAGACAGGGAAAACAGGAAAAGACCCACCGCATCGTCGATAGCAACCACCAGCATCAGCAGTCTCGTCAGAGGGCCGTCGGCCTTGTACTGCCTTACCACCATCAGTGTAGCCGCAGGCGCGGTGGCAGAAGCAATGGCGCCCAGTACCAGCGCGGCGCTGAGAGAAAGCACGTTGGGGAAAGCCAGATGCACGCCTACCAGCACCGCATCCACCACCAGTGTAGTGATCACAGCCTGGGCCACGCCGATGATAATGGCCTTTTTGCCCATATGCTTAAGCTGGCTTAAGCGGAATTCGTTGCCCATGGAGAAAGCAATGAAGCCCAGGGCCGTCTGGGTCAGAATACTCTGGGTCTCCACCTGCTCCAAAGACTGAAAGCCCAGTCCCGGCACACCCAGCGCACCCAGGCAGAAAGGACCCAGCAGAAGGCCTGCCATGAGATAGGCGGTCACCGCGGGAAGATTCAAAAGCTTTGTCAAACGGGAAAGCATCAATCCGCCTACCGCAGCTACGGCCAGGCAGATCAGTTCGGTTGCCATGTAAATTACCTCTTTTCAAATTCTCTTCTTTACCACGCGATATCATAGCACCGCGGCCCGTTTCCATCAAGAGTAAAAGCTACTAAAAATACGCGGTTTATTCACACTTTTTTTTGACTTTTCGTAAAAATGATTGCTCTTGAGCAGTACTTGTGCTATAATGGGCCAAAAAGGAGGAATGGAAATGTCTTACTATCTGGCAATCGATATCGGCGCCTCTTCCGGCCGGCATATCATCGGCTGGCAGGAAAACGGTACCCTGCAGGACAAAGAGGTCTACCGCTTCTACAACGGTGTAGAGTCTGTGGACGGCCACCTGACCTGGAACATCGAAAACCTCCTGCTTGAGGTCAAGGCGGGCATCCGGGAAGCCTTTAAGCTGTACCCCGAGATCAAAAGCCTTTCCATCGACACCTGGGGTGTGGACTACATCCTGCTGAAAGGGGACCGGGAGGTGCTGCCCTGCCATGCCTATCGGGACAGCCGTACCGAAGCGGTCATCGACCGGGTCCATGAGAAGATGTCCTTCTCTGACCTCTATGCCCATACGGGCTCTCAGTTCCAGCCCTTCAATTCCATTTACCAGTTCTATGATGATCTGGAAAAGGGCCGTTTGGAGGGTGTCACCGACGTGCTGATGATGCCGGAGTATTTAATGTATAAGCTCACCGGTGTAAAGGCACGGGAGTATACCAATGCTACCACCACCGGTATGATCAGTGCCGAGACCGGCGAGTTTGACGCTGCCATCGTCTCTGCCCTGGGCCTGCCTGCCCACCTGTTCCCCAAGCTGAGCCAGCCCGGCACGGTCCTTGGCCCCCTGTCTCCGGAGATCGCCGCGGAAGTGGGCGGTAATTGCGATGTGGTGCTCTGCGCCACCCATGATACCGGCTCTGCCGTAGAAGGCATTCCCATGGAAGGAAATGCCCCTTACATATCCTCCGGCACTTGGAGCCTGCTGGGTGTCAAGACCCCCAGACCCATCACGGGTGCGAACAGTGAGAAAGCCAATTATTCCAATGAAGGCGGCGTGGGCTATAACCGCTATCAGAAGAATATCATGGGTATGTGGCTGGTCAATGAGCTGCGCCGGGACCTGTGTCCGGAGCTGCCCTTCCCCGAGATCGTAAAGCTTTCTCAGGAAAGTGCCTGCGATACCTTGGTGGATGCCAATGCCCCCTGTTTCCTGGCTCCCGAGAGCATGAAGGCTGCCTTTGATGCCGCCGCTCCCGGCGCATTTACCACCATCGGCGATTACTTCCGTTGTGCTTACCGCTCCCTGGCCGTCAGCTACCGCCAGGCTTTGGACGAGCTGGAAGCTAATACCGGCTGCCACTATGATAAGCTCTATATCGTAGGCGGCGGTGCCAAAAACCAGTTCCTGAACGGCCTGACCGCCGAAGCCACAGGCAAGGAAGTGGTAGCCCTGCCCATTGAAGCTACTGCCATCGGAAATCTGCAAATTCAAATGGAGGTCAAATAAATTATGAGTTACGTAGAAGCAAAAGCTAAATACGCCGCTTTGGGTGTAGATACCGATGCGGCCATCGCCAAGCTGAAGACCGTTCCCGTAGCCCTGCATTGCTGGCAGGGTGATGATGTCCGCGGCTTCGACACCGACCCCAATAAGCCCCTCACCGGCGGTATCCAGACCACCGGCAACTACCCCGGCCGTGCCCGTACCCCCGAAGAGCTGATGGCAGATATCGATAAGGTTATTTCTTTGGTCCCCGGCCAGGTGAAAATGAACCTGCACGCCTGCTACGCTATCTTTGACGAGGAAAATCCCTGGGTGGACCGGGACAAGCTGGAGCCCAAGCACTTTAAGAAATGGGTGGACTTCTGCAAGGAGCGCGGCCTGGGCTGCGATTTTAACCCCACCTTCTTCAGCCATCCCATGTGTGACCCCCTGACCCTGTCCAGCCCCAACGAAGAGACCCGGAAATTCTGGGTAGAGCACGGCAAGGCCTCTATCCGTATCTCCCAGTACCTGGCTGACGAGCTGGGCCAGCCCTGTGTCATGAATATCTGGACCGGCGACGGCTTCAAGGATATCCCTCCCGACCGTATCGGCCCCCGTATGCGTTATAAGCAGTCCTTCGATGAGATCCTCTCCGAGCCTTTCGATATGGCGAAGGTCTACCCCTGTGCTAGCGCAAGGTCTTTGGCATCGGCGTGGAGAGCTACACCGTTGGTTCCGCCGAGTGGTGTCTGAAGTATGCCGACTCCCGCCCCGACTGCATCAGCCTCATGGACAACGGCCACTATCACCCCACCGAGGTGGTTTCCGACAAGATCGCCTCCATTCTGACCTATGATAAGAAGATGGCCCTACACGTGACCCGCGGCGTCCGTTGGGACTCTGACCACGTGGTCCTCTTCGACGATGAGACCAAGGAGCTGTGCAAGGAGATCGTCCGCTGCGGCCTGGATAAGGTCTTCATTGCTCTGGACTACTTCGATGCCTCCATTAACCGCGTCTCCGCCTGGGTCACCGGCTTTCGCAATCTGCAGAAGGCCCTGCTGTTCGGCCTGCTGGAGCCCTCCGCCGAGCTGAAGAAGCTCCAGGACGAGGGCAACTGGACCAAGCTCATGGTCATGCAGGAAGAATTGAAGACCATGCCCTTCGGCGACATTTGGGAAGAGTACTGCCGCAGCTGCGGTAAGCCTGTCGACGGCGAGTGGTTCCCTGCCATTGAAGCCTACGAAGCCGAAGTACAGTCTAAGCGCTGAGAAAGGAACACCGCTATGAGCTATGAAGCACAGCTGGCTGCCCTGGCAGCCATGTCCAACAAATACGGCGCCGACCCGGCCTTCGTGCTGGCCGGCGGCGGCAATACCTCCTTCAAGAGCGGGGAAAACCTCTGGATCAAGGGCTCCGGCACCTCTCTTGCCACCATCCAGGCCCAGGACTTCGTGGTCATGGACCGCTCCAAGCTCTCCAGGATGTGGACTGCCGATTACCCCGAAAATGAGGCCGCCCGGGAAGCAGCCGTCTTGCAGGATATGATGGATGCCCGCATTCCCGGCGAGACCCGCCGTCCCTCCGTGGAGACTCTGCTTCACGATCTGTTCCCCTATTCCTTTATTCTCCATGTCCATCCTGCCCTGGTCAACGGCCTGACCTGTTCCCGGGAAGCGGAAGCGGGCATGAATCGGTTGCTGCCCGACGCAGTCTGGGTGGATGCCTGCAAGCCCGGCTACATCCTGGCTCTGGAGTGCAAGCGCCTGCTGGATGCCTATAAGGCGAAAACCGGTAAGGACGCCCAGGTGCTGCTTTTGCAGAACCATGGCATCTTCTTTGCTGCCAATTCCACCGAAGAGCTGGATGTTCTGGCCCACACCGTTATGAGCACCCTGGCCGCCGCCGTCAAACGCACCCCCGAATTGGATGCGGTCCCCGCGGATGCCGTCCGGGTGGCGGAAATCGCGAACACCCTGTCCGCTCTTTATGGCGGAGGCAGCGCAGCCGTGGCCTTTATGGCCAATTCCGAGATCCTGCGCTATGACCCTGCCACCAAGAGCCTGTCCCCCGATCATATCGTCTACGCCAAAGCAAAGCAGCTGGCACTGGGCGAGGGCGCGGACTTGAAGGCTGCCTTCGCTGCCTTTGAAGCGGAAAACGGCTATCAGCCCAAGATCGTCTTTGCCGAAGGCCTGGGCATGTTCGCCTGCGGCGATACTGCCAAGAACGCAAATACAGCCCTGGTGGTCATGCTGGATGCCATTAAGGTGGTGGCCTATACCGAGTCCTTCGGCGGTGTGCTTCCTATGCCCGATTTTTTGATCGACTTTATCGTCAACTGGGAAGTGGAAAGCTACCGCTCCAAGGTCAGCCAGAAGTAACCACCCATACATTATAATATATAATGTAGAAGAAAGTTGAAATAACCACAATATCTGGAAGCCCCTGCCTACCCGGCAGGTGCTTCTCCGTCCCCTGCAAACCTCCCGTA
>JAZUQE010000082.1:0-24616 GCA_045605575.1 Faecousia sp.
CCTTTGGCCGTCTGGGGAGTCCGGGGACCATACGGAAGGTCCCCGGCGGCTCTTTGGATACTTTCTCGCCGGAGAGAAAGTATCACACCTCAAAGAAGCTTCTTTTGGGACAGAAAGCCGATTCCGCTTCCGCACTAAAAACATCACGTTGTACCCTTAGGTGCTCATGAGGAAAGAGCAAGGGAGGGGCAAGACACTCCCTTACGGGGTGCGGAGCGAGAATGGGAAGGAGATTGCGAAGCCTGTGTGCGCACTGGCTTCGCAATGACAGGTGTGGTTACGGAGGTGCGGAGAGGGACGGGTGTGCTCTCTCAGCCACGCCGATAGCGTGACAGTGCTCCCATAGGGAGAGTCTTGGCTGACAGTAGATGTGTATGGGGAAGTAAGATGAAGTTTTGCCCGGAAAAGGTTGCGTTTTTGAAGCAGGCGTGCTATGATTTGGGCAGATTTGGAAAGTATACAGCATATCTGACGCGATGAAAACGAGGTTGAGCTATGATTCGATTAGCAACGGAAGAGGAGCTGCCCCGACTGCTGGAGATCTATGCGGCCGCCAGAGCCTTTATGCGGCAAAACGGAAACAGGGAGCAGTGGGCAGGCGGGTATCCCGGCGCGGAGGTTCTGAAAGAAGATATCGCACGGGGGCGGCTATATGCTGTAGAAGAAAATGGACAGGTCGGTGGCTGCTTTATGCTCAGCGCAGGGCCGGATGATACCTATGGTGTGATCCACGGCGGGACCTGGGGCTGGGATCAGCCCTATGGTGTGATCCACCGGATCGCCGGAGACGGCAGTATTCGGGGAATTCTCGCCCGGGCGGTAGAATTTGCGGGCGCACAGTTCGATTATCTGCGCATCGACACCCACGAGCAAAATATTCCCATGCAGAAGGCATTGGAAAAACAGCATTTTACCCAAAGAGGCGTGATCTATCTTCATGACGGCAAGCCCAGGCTTGCCTATGACAGAATGGGGACGACCGAGAAAAAGGAGAATGTCAAATGAAACTTTCTATGGAAACTTGCGTGCTGCACCAGCGCTATGGTGACAAGCGTGCTTTTGAGTTGCTCCGACAGGCGGGCTTTGACGGCGTAGATTATTCCTTCTACTGGCATGAAGATCCCTGGTTTTTAAAGGATGATTACCGGGAATATGCCCAGCACTTGAGAGCATTGCTGGAGGAAAAGGGGATGGCCTGCGTGCAGGCACACGCCCCCTTCAACATGGAATACCCGGATGCATTTGAGATGACAGATCCTCACTATTTTGAACTGGTGCGCGCCATTGAGAGCGCGGCGATCCTGGGTGCCAAGTGCATCGTAGTGCATGCTCTGGAGCTGCCGCTGGAAGCCAGGACGGAGGAATTCGAGGAAGTCAACTATCAGTATTATAAAAGCCTGCAGCCCTATTGCGGGGAATTTGGCATACAGATCGCCGTGGAGAATTTGTTTCAGGTGGATGAAAAACGCAGGTGCTGCAAGGGAATGTTTGGGTCCCCAAAGGCGTTGTGCGGGATCCTGCACAGATTGGACTCGGACTGCTTTACCGCCTGTGTGGACGTGGGCCACGCGTCGTTGAATGGCTGGGAGCCGGAGAATTTCCTTCTGGATATGGAACCGCAGCTTTTGGGAGCTGTGCATATTCAGGATACAGATTATCTGTGGGACCGCCACACACTGCCGTTCACCGCAGACTTTAACTGGGCGGCCATTACCGCAGCACTGAAAAAACAGAATTTCCAGGGGCCGATGAATTTGGAGATCTTCTCCTATATGGAGCGGTTCCCGGACGCGCTGATCCCGGAAGCACTGGTGCTGGCTGCCAAGGTGGGCAGGCAATTGATCGCTATGGTGGAAGCTTGATTTATGAAAAAAGCATACATATTTGATTTTGACGGCACGCTGGTGGACTCCGTGCCCTGCTGGTCGGAGAAAATGCTCAATATCCTGAGAAGTGAAGGTATCGTCTATCCGGCTGATATCATTAAGATCATTACGCCCTTGGGAGATGCGGGTACGGCGGAGTATTTCCGGGATGTGCTGGGAGTTCGGCTATCTAAAGAGCAGATGTTTGACAGAATGGATGCATACGCTTTGCCCAGATACCGGGATGAGATCCAGCTGAAGCCCGGTGTACAGGCATATCTGCATAAGCTCAAAGGGGAGGGCTGCAGTCTCTATGTGCTGACGGCAAGTCCACACAAAATGGTGGATCCCTGCCTAAGGCGAAATGGAGTATATGCGCTGTTCGACAATGTGTGGAGCTGTGATGATTTCGGCACCACAAAGTCTGACCCTGGTATCTACAGAGAGGCTGCCGGTCGCATCGGCGTTGGCGTGAAGGATGCGGTGTTTTTTGATGACAACCTTCTGGCGGTGCAGACTGCTGCCAAGGCGGGAATGAAGACGGTGGGGGTATACGATCCAACCGCAGAGGAATTCGCACAGCAGCTGCGTTCCTGTGCTGACCGCTATATCCATTCGTTTGAGGAACTACTGTAAGGGAGAGAGGTTTATGATCCGAGAAGTATATCCCAGAGTTTATCGGTCCGGCTGCAAGCAGACTATCTATGTTAAACTGAAAGCGGAAGTTGTGGAAGAGGTCAGTGTCCGGATATTTGGCATGGAGCGCTATACGGTGCCGCATTCTCCAATGTATCGCATTGATGAATACGACCGGCATCCGTTCCGGGTGACTGCGAATCTGGGGGATGGGCTGTATAGCCTGGAGTATGATTTTCCCTTTGAGCAGCGTTACCGGCTGCGGATAAAGATCGGGGATACGGTGCTGGAGGAAGCGGAGGATATTTACGCCCTGGATGCGGATCTGAAGGATCTGCAGGTATTCAAAGGCGACACCCATCTGCATTCCAACCGTTCCGATGGGGAGGGAACGCCCTTTGAAGTGGGTGTAAACTACCGAAAGGCCGGTTTTGATTTCATTGCGCTGACCGATCATCACAGAATGTGGCCATCCGTAGAGGCCAAGGAGGCATTTGAAAAGCTGACGGATATCTTTACCGTGATCCGGGCTGAGGAAGTACACAACCGGGATATGGGTTATTTCCACATCGTCAATCTAAACGGCAGCTTCAGTGTGAATGATTACATCGAAGCCGATCAGGAAAGAACCGAAGCTGAGGTGCGCAGGATCATGGAGGCGCATACTTTCCCGGCAGATGTGGATCCCAAGGCCTGTGCATACCGGATGTTTGTGGCTAACAAGATCCGGGAAGGCGGCGGTCTGGCAGTGATGGCCCATCCCTTCTGGATCTGCTTTGACGAGTACAATGTGCAGTACCCGGATCTGGTGTACGCATGGCGGAACGGTCAGTTTGATGCGCTGGAGGTGCTTGCGGGTAATCCCCAGGATGGCGACAATTTGACCGCTGCCCTATGGGCAGATCTGCGGGCAGAGGGGATCCGGATCCCGGTAGTGGGTGCGTCGGATGCACACAGCTGCACAATACCGCTGTTCAACAATCATTTCTCACTGGTGTTTGCCAAGGACAGCGGAGATATCTTGCAGGCCATCAAGGAGGAACGGTCTGTGGCGGTCAGCAGACGAGCGGATGACGATTTCTTCGTGTTTGGTGGTTTCCGGTTGGTAAAGTACGCCCGATTCCTGCTGGATCTGTATTACCCGGGCTATCAAAGTCTGGCGGATCGACATGCTCAAGCACTGGCGGCAGCGAGGGACAAAGGAACGACGGCAGAACTGGCGAAGACAGAAGGCTGGATCCGGGAATACAAAGAGAAATTTTTTGGGATCGTGTAATAGAGCAACAAAACCGGAAGCGGCGGACCGTTCAGTCCGCCGCTTCCGGTTTTTTTGAAAGAGAGGTAGAAAATGAAAGAAAAAGTAAACAGATCTTGATTTCAACAACATTATATCAAAGAGGTTTTAAGGAAAATAGTCGGGTTTTATTAAGCAAATGTGAAGCGAGGAAAAAATGAAGCCCTAAATTTGTGCAAAATACCAGAAAAAGGAAGCGTGATCAAGGGGATGTGCGCCATCATAAGGAGCCTAGAGAGGAACGCGGTGTGCGTGCAATGCGTGCCCTACAGGGATAGAAAAGAGCAGGATTGACGGATAAAGGCGTGAGCAAGCCCCCGCCCTACGGGTGCGGAGGAGGGATGGCGGGCGGCAGGTTGCCGCCCCTACGGGATCGCAAGGAGGCAGAGGGGGATTCCAAAGGGGAAAACGGTGGCTGTTTTGGATGAAATAGATCCGATCCGTTTTCCCCTTTGGCCGTCTGGGGAGTGCAGGGACCATACGGTAGGTCCCCGGCGGCTCTTTGGGTACTTTCTGGCCGGACAGAAAGTATCAAATTCCCAATAAAGCTTCTTTTGCGGTGAAAAGCCGATTCCGCTTCCGCACAAAAAACATCACGTCATTCCCGTAGGTGCTTAGGTTGAAAGAACAAGGGAGGGTCAAGACCCTCCCCTACAAATCGCGGAAATGAAACAGCCCGATAAACTGAAATTTAAAATACTCGCCCTGCAAAAACCCCGGAGCAGCAGCTCCGGGGCTTTCTATCCAATTAGAATGCGCACTTTTCGGCGATGTAGGCCTTCAGCTCGCTGATGGGAATACGAACCTGCTCCATGGTATCACGGTCACGGACGGTGACGCAGTTGTCGGCAGGGGTGTTCTCGTCGCCCACGGTCTGGAAGTCTACCGTGATGCACAGGGGCGTGCCGATCTCGTCGCAGCGGCGGTAACGCTTGCCGATAGAACCGGAATCATCAAAGTCCACCATAAAGTCCTTCTGCAGCATGTGATAAATTTCCTCGGCCTTGGGGCTCAGCTTCTTGGAAAGAGGCAGAACCGCAGCCTTGAAGGGTGCGAGAGCCGGATGCAGGTGCAGCACGGTGCGGATATCGGGGTTGCCCTTCTTATCCATGCCTACCACTTCCTCGTCGTAAGCTTCGCACAGGAAAGCCAGCGCTACGCGGTCACAGCCCAGGCTCGGCTCGATGACATAGGGGATATAGTGCTCGTTGGCTTCCTGGTCGTAGTACTCCAGGCTCTTGCCGGAGGCCTCCTGATGACGACCCAGGTCGTAGTTGGTGCGGTCGGCAATGCCCCACAGCTCGCCCCAGCCGTTGCCGAAGGGGAACTGG
The DNA here is from genome assembly GCA_045605575.1 of Faecousia sp. GTDB lineage: Bacteria > Bacillota > Clostridia > Oscillospirales > Oscillospiraceae > Faecousia. Next base: position 5,127 of record JAZUQE010000082.1, read on the forward strand.
TATTCGATATCGGTAGTAGCGCGGGAGTAGAAGGCCAGCTCAGCGGGATCGTGGTCACGCAGCCGCAGGCTCTCTTCCTTAATGCCCAGGCTCTTGAGCCAGTTCACGCAGTAATCCTTCCAGTAGGCAAACCACTCCAGGTCGGTACCGGGCTTGCAGAAGAACTCGCACTCCATCTGCTCAAATTCACGGGTACGGAACGTAAAGTTGCCGGGGGTGATCTCGTTACGGAACGCTTTGCCCACCTGGCAGACGCCGAAGGGCAGCTTCTTACGGGTGGTACGCTGGATGTTGGCAAAGTTGACGAAGATACCCTGGGCAGTCTCGGGCCGCAGGTAAGCGGTGGAGGAGGAGTCCTCCGTGACACCGATCTTAGTCTGGAACATCAGGTTGAAGTTGCGGATAGAGGTGAAGTGATGCTTGCCGCAGTTGGGACAGACCACATCCTCATGCTCTGCGATGAAATCGTTCATCTGATCGGTGTTCATGGCATCCACATTCACAGCCTTGCCGCTTTCGGAAGCGGCGATCAGCTGATCAGCCCGCTGACGGGAGCCGCAGCCCTTGCAGTCCACTAGCGGGTCGGAGAAGCTGCCCACATGGCCTGTGGTGACCCAGGTGGTGGGGTTCATGATGATCGCTGCATCCAGACCCACATTGTAGTCGCTTTCCTGGACAAACTTCTTCAGCCATGCTTTCTTGACGTTGTTCTTAAACTCCACACCCAAGGGGCCGTAATCCCAGGAGTTGGCCAGGCCGCCATAGATCTCGGAGCCTGCATAGACGTAACCTCTGTTTTTGCAAAGATTTACGATCATATCCAGTGTCTTTTCGCTGTTCTTCATAAGTATAGCCTCCATATTATGGATAAGGTTTCTGATTGTGTATTATACTAAGTAGTAGACTTTAAATCAAGTGTTTTCTTCCGGTTCATAGTCTTTTCCCAGATCTTTTGCCATCATTTCATGGACCAGATGACCCAACTCTACGGTGGTCATACCGGCATATTGCTCCGGAGTGATCACATCGAGCAGGTGAAGGTCGATGTCCGTAGTCTTCAACCGTTTCAGATTCCCCAGTACTTTGTGGGTATTGGTAACAGTACAGACCACCACCGGTACATTTGCCTTCTGGGCGATCTTGAACACCCCGCTGCGGAAGGTATGGAACTTATGATCCCGGCTGGTGTAGCCCTCCGGAAATACAGCAATGGAAGCCTTATCCTCCTTGAGGATGCGAATGCAGCTGAGGATAGTCTTCAAGGCTTCCCGGTCGTTCTCCCGGTTGATGAGCTGGCACTGGATCTTGTGCATAACTTTACCCACCACAAACATGGTGCTGTTTTCCCGCTTGGATATGAAAGCCAGCTGGCTGTTGCGGAAGTGATGCAGCAGGACCACTGGGTCAAAATCATGAAGGTGGTTGCACACCAGCAGAAAGCGGCCATCCTTCGGCGTCTTCTCCAGTCCGGTAGCGTGGACGCGCATACCTACGATGGTATGGGCCGCCTCCGCCAACAGCCTGATCAGCCAGCGGTAATAGGGTGAATCTTTTTCCTGAGGCCGGTCCAAGCGCACCACCGCACAGGAGATCATCACAACAACAAACACCAGTATCGCCAGTCCCAAAAAACTCCCGGCAAACCCCGCAGGCAGCAGCCACAGCCAGGTCAGCCAGTCTTTTCCCCAACATAGCGCAACCGCAGCCGCTGCGGACAGCACGGTCATGATTCCAATCAGCATTTGATTTCCTTCCTTTTCCAGACATTGCTTTTATTATATCCTGCCCGGAGCGGTCAGACAAGTATTTTCTGCTATTTTTTTCAATTATACTGGAAATTAGCCAAATATGTTGCTATAATGTTTTTTATCATCTGTGGCATCTATAACCTCTACACAGAAAGAAAGGATTCTTCTTATGGGCATTTCCGCTTCCGCGCCCTGGCGCAAATACTATGGGGACACCCCCATCTCTCTGGACTATCCGCATCTTACGATGTATCAGCTTCTACAGCAGACCGCGCGCAAGTACAGCGGTAATACTGCTTATGTATTTATGGGAAAAGAAACCACTTATTCCGCCTTCATGGACCGGATCACCGCTGCGGCGAAGGGTCTGGTGAAGCTGGGCATCCAGCGGGGCGACCGGGTCACCATCTGCATGCCCAACTCCCCCCAGGCGCTGGATTGCTTCTACGCGCTGAACCGGATCGGCGCTATTCCCAATATGATCCATCCCCTTTCCGCTGCCAAAGAGATCGCTTTCTACCTGGAAGTCTCTCATAGCAAGGCCGTGCTGACTCTGGATCAGTTCTACCAAAAGGTGGCCCAGGCTACTCCCCAAGACTGCACGATCCTGATCGCTAAGATCAAGGACGAGCTTCCCTTCCCCTTGAGCATGCTTTACCCCATGACCAAAGGCGCCCGCGCCATCCCTAAGCTGCCCGAAAGCGGCTATACCCTGTGGACAGACCTGGTGGCCGGCGGCAAAGGCGTGACACTTCCGGAAGACACCGGCAAATTTGATGACTGCGGCGCCATTCTCTACTCCGGCGGCACCACAGGAACCACTAAGGGCATTATGCTCTCCAACCTAAACTTCAATGCGCTGGGTATGCAGACCATTGCAGCCTCCGGCTTTGGCAGTGTGGCAGGCATGAAAATGCTTTCGGTCATGCCTGTGTTTCACGGCTTCGGCCTGGGCATCGGCATCCATACCGCTCTGATCGGCGGTGCTACCTGTATCCTGGTGCCGCAATTCACCGTAGACAGCTACGCCAAGATTCTGAAAAAGCAAAAACCCAACATCATCCCCGGCGTACCCACCCTGTTTGAGGCCCTGCTGCGGGCCCCTGCTCTGGAGGGTGTGGATCTAAGCTTCTTGAAAGGTATTTTCTCCGGCGGCGACAGCTTGTCCCCGGAGCTGAAAAAGAAGGCTGATGCCTTCCTGAAGGAGCATAACTGCTCTGAGCAGATCCGTGAGGGCTACGGCACTACGGAGTGCGTTACCGCGTCCTGCCTAACGCCCAAGGATTACGCTCGCAGCGGCTCCATCGGCGTTCCCTTCCCCGATGTGTATTATAAGATCGTCACCCCCGGTACCACGGAAGAAGTAGAACCAAACATCGAAGGTGAGATCTGCGTCTCCGGACCCACAGTCATGCTGGGCTATATGGACAACCCCGAGGAGACCGCCCACACCCTTCGCCGGCATGTGGACGGCCGGATCTGGCTGCACACCGGTGACCTGGGTTATATGGATCAGGACGGCTTCGTCTATTTCCGCCAGCGTATCAAGCGTATGCTGGTCACCTCCGGCTACAACGTCTACCCCTCCCAGCTGGAAAACATCATCGATGGTCACGAAAAGGTGCTGCTCTCCTGCGTCATCGGCATCAAGGACGACTACCGGGGTCAAAAGATCAAGGCATTCGTGGTTCCTATGCCCGGCGTTGCGCCTACGGAGGAATTGAAGCAGGAGCTGCTGAAATACTGCTCTGAGCATATTGCAAAATATGCCATGCCGCGGGAGATCGAATTCCGCAAGGAGCTGCCCAAGACCTTAGTAGGCAAGGTGGCCTACCGGGTTCTGGAAGAGGAAGCCAACGCCACGGCAGCATCTGCCGATGCGTAAAAGAATCTGGGAGCTGGATGCCCTGCGGGGCAGCTGCATCCTGGCCATGGTCGGTATCCATCTTATATATGACCTTTCCGGCCTCTATAGCTGGCAGCCGGGCCCGCTCTATGCAGCTGTCAAGCAATGGGGCGGCGGGATCTTTTTTCTGATCGCCGGTGTCAGCGCCACCTTGGGGCGTCACCCGGTGCGTCGGGGATTGCAGGTTTTCCTCTGCGGATTGCTTTGCACCGCTGCCACGGCTGCCGTACACCTTTGCGGTTTTTCCGGCAAGGAGCTGCTGATCTATTTCGGCACACTGCACTGCCTGGGGCTGTGCATGCTGCTATGGCCCGTCTTCCGGACCGTTCCTACGCCTCTGCTGGCCACTGCCGGTCTGCTTTTGAGTGCAGTGGGCATCAAGCTGCTCCTGCAGCCCGTTCCGGGACCCAGCTGGCTGCTTCCTTTGGGTTTTCTGCCTCCAAATCTCGCCACTTCAGACTATTTTCCTCTGCTGCCCTATCTGGGGCTGTTTCTGCTGGGTGCCTGCCTGGGGCGCAGGTTTTACCGGCGCGGCGAATCCCTCCTTTCCTTTGCTCCGCCCCTGCCAGCACGCTTTCTGTGTGCCTGCGGCCGCCATGCCTTGCCGATCTACCTGCTGCACCAGCCCATTTTGACTGTAGTGCTCATATTCTTACCGGGAGCGATCCAGCTATGAAAAGAATCTCCAATCCCATTATTATCTCCGCTGCCAGTGCTGCCTTGGGCTTGCTGTGCCTTCTTGCACGCCTTTGGCTGATGCACACCGGTGTGGATGCCAGGCAGCTTCTGGTTCCCGGCCATCCCGGCAGCATTTTGTCCTGGACCCTGACCGCCGCTATGGGCGTTTTTCTGATCGCAGTGCTGATCGTCAGGCCATCCGGTTACAGCTTCCGGTCCAATCGGCTCAGCGGCGGCGCAGCCGCTGTGCAATGCCTATGCCTGGCACTGACTTCGGTCTTTGCTTTCCAAACGATCCGCATGTCATTGACCGTTGTCGCCGGGGTCATAGCGATCCTGGCGGCTGTATGCTGCGCTGCCATTGCGCTGTTCCGATTTCAAGGCAAGCGGGCCTGGCTGCTCCTATATTTGCCTGGGATCGTGACCCTCATGCTGCAATTTCTGCTTTGTTTCCGGCTGTGGGGTGCTGAACCAGAGCCGCAGCACTACGTCTTCCTGCTGGGTGCCCAAACATTTTCCATGCTGGCAGCATATCATCGGGCAGCATCCGAATGTAAAATGCGTGCGCCCAGAGCTTATCTGCTGCTGAGCAGTGCAGCTGTGTTCTTCGGATTTTCAGCCGTTGCCGATGGTGGAGCAGGCTACTTGTATGGTCTGTGGGCGCTGAGCTTTTTACTGGAAAATCTCAGTGTCCGTGTACCCAGGAGAAAAAGTCATGAAGCTGCCTGAATACATCCATCAGGCAATTGACGCCCTGGAAGAAGCCGGTTTTGCTGCCTACGCGGTGGGAGGCTGCGTTCGGGACAGCGTTCTGGGCCTGGCTCCCCATGACTATGACTTGTGCACCAACGCCCTGCCGGAGCAGATCCGGCAGGTCTTTTCCGATTTTCCTCTGGTGCTGGCAGGAGAAAAGCACGGAACGGTGTCCGTTGTCACACAATTCGGTCTGATTGAGATCACTACCTTCCGCACAGAGGGCGGCTATGGGGACAGTCGCCACCCGGACTGGGTGCGCTTCGTTCCCACCATCGAAGAGGATCTGAGCCGGCGGGATTTTACAGTCAACGCCATGGCCTTTTCCCCCACCCGGGGCTTTGCCGACCCGTTCGGCGGACGTGCAGACCTAAACGCGGGATTGCTCCGCTGCGTGGGTGACCCGGAAGCCAGATTTACAGAGGATGCCCTGCGGATCCTGCGGGGTGTGCGCTTTGCCGTACGCTATCGCTTGCGCGTAGAAGCCGGCACACGGAAGGCTATGTTTGGCTTGACGCCCCTTCTGGACAAATTAGCGCGGGAGCGGGTATTTGACGAGTTATGTAAACTACTTCCCCATGTTCGGGCTGTCGACCTTTTAGAATTTGCCCCGGTTCTAACCCGGGCCATTCCCGAATTAGCTCCCTGCGTGGACTTTCAGCAGCATAACCCCCATCATGCTTATGATGTGTATACACATACTGCCCAGGTGGTGGAAGCCATGCCGAAAGACACCGCTCTTCGGCTGGCTGCCCTGCTGCATGATGTAGGCAAGCCCAATGCCTTCTTTCGGGACGAAGCAGGTGTCGGCCATTTCCCGGATCACGCTAAGCTGGGCGCGGAATTGGCCAACCATATTTTGCGCCGCCTCAAAGCCTCCAATGAGCTGCGCTGCCGCGTGGTCCAGCTGATCGAGCGGCACATGTCCCCCCTGCCACCTGACAAAAAGGTCCTGCGCCGCCGTCTGAGTAAATACGGCACGGACGGCATCCTGGATCTGCTGACCTTACAACGTGCAGACTTCGGCAGTAAGGGCACCGGCGAAGAAACCGATGTTTTTGACCGTACAGAAGCGCTGATCCATCAGCTTCTGGATGAAAATTCCTGTCTGCGACTGAAAGATCTGGCAATCGACGGCCGGGATCTGCTCGCCCTGGGTCTTCCGGAAGGAAGGACCATCGGCCTGTGCTTGAATGCACTGCTGGAGCAGGTATTGGAAGAAACCGTAGGCAACGAAAAAGAAGCCCTTCTGGAAGCCGCTAAACGCTTCTGGAAAGGCTGACATAACAGGAGGAAACTTTATGAATATTGCAGTCGTTACCGGCGCTTCCTCCGGCATGGGCCGGGAATTTGTACTCCAGCTGGGGCAGTACGCAGCCGTAGACCAGATCTGGGTCATCGCCCGCCGGTCGGAGGCCCTGGAAGCCCTTGCTGAAGAGGTGTCCATCCCTTTGAAGGTGCTGGCCCTGGATCTTTGCCAAAGTGAAAGCTTTGCCGCCTACGAGCGTCTTCTGGCGGAAGAAAGACCCAATGTCAAGCTTTTGGTCAACGCGGCAGGCTTTGGCAAATTCGGCGCCTTTTCTAAAGTCCCTGTGGAGGAAGACCTGCGGATGATCGATCTGAACTGTAAGGCACTGGTTGCCATGACCCGGCTGACCCTGCCTTACATGGCTGCCGGCAGCCACATTCTGCAGCTGGACAGCCTTTCTGCCTTCCAGCCTGTTCCCTACATCACCACCTACGGCGCAACCAAGGCCTTTGTGCTCAGCTACAGCCGGGCCATGAACCGGGAACTGAAGCACCTGGGCATCCGCATGATGGCCATGAATCCCGGTTGGGTGAAAACAGAGTTTTTCAATCATGCCATGGTCACCAACGGCAGCGAAGTGCAGTATTTTAATCGCCTGTATGAGGCAAAGGATGTGGTCGCTACCGGCTTACGGGATCTGTACCGCAGCAAGAAAGATTATTCCGTCCACGGTTTTCCTGTCCGGATGCAGGTAAGGCTCGTCAAACTTCTGCCCCACAGCATGGTTATGAACACCTGGCTCAGCCAGCAAAAAAAGCCGAAGAACAACCGGAATCTGACAACCAAGTAACATGTGGTGCAAAAATCGGTATTGATCGCGCATTTTCCGTATTACCCCGCGGGGACGGCCGTCCCTACGGCAGCCCGATAAACCGGAATTCCATGTTCGGTAACGATAACATACCGATCCATGTGCATGTAAAAAGCCCTGCCAATGGCAGGGCTTTTTTGCATCAAATGCGGGCTACGCCGGTCTTTCTGGCAGCTTCGGCAACGGCAGAAGCCACCGCGGGACCTACTCTGGGGTCGAAGGCAGCAGGAATAATGTAATCCTCATTCAGCTCGTCATCGGAGATCAGATTTGCCAGGGCCTCTGCGGCAGCGACCTTCATCTCCTCGTTGATATCGCTGGCACGAACATCGAAGGTACCCCGGAAAATGCCGGGGAAGGCCAACACATTGTTGATCTGGTTGGGGAAATCGCTGCGGCCGGTAGCGATCACTCTGGCACCGCCTGCCTTCGCTTCGTCCGGATAGATCTCAGGGGTAGGATTGGCACAGGCAAAGATGATCGCGTCCTTGGCCATGGTCTTGACCATATCGGCTGTCAGCGTACCAGGGGCGGACACACCGATGAACACATCCGCGCCGCGGATCACATCTGCCAGCTTACCCTGCTTCTTCTCCAGATTGGTGATCTGGGCCATCTCTTCCTTGATCCAGTTCAGGCCCTCCCGGCCGGCATAAATAGCACCGGTACGGTCGGTCATGATGATGTTTTTAAAGCCTGCGCTCAGCAGCAGCTTGACAATGGCAATGGCAGCAGCACCGGCACCGGAGGTGACGATAGTGACCTCTTCCTTCTTTTTACCGACCACCTTCAATGCATTGACCAGACCTGCCAGGGTAATCACGGCCGTGCCGTGCTGGTCATCGTGGAAGATGGGAATATCGCACTTTTCCTTCAGCTTGCGCTCGATCTCGAAGCAGCGGGGAGCGGAGATATCCTCCAGGTTGATACCGCCAAAGGAGCCGGACATCAGATACACAGCATTGACAAACTCATCCACATCCTTAGTCTTGACACACAGGGGGAAGGCATCCACATCGCCGAAGGACTTGAACAGGGCGCACTTGCCCTCCATGACGGGCATACCGGCTTCGGGACCGATATCACCCAGTCCCAGCACCGCCGTGCCGTCGGTGATCACTGCACACAGGTTGTGACGTCGGGTCAGCTCATAGGACTTGTTCACATCCTTCTGGATCTCCAGGCAGGGCTGTGCCACACCGGGGGTATAGGCCAGAGACAGGTCCTCCTTGGTCTTGCAAGGAACCTTGCTGACAACTTCGATCTTGCCGCCCCACTCACCGTGCAGGCGCAAAGATTCTTTTGCGTAATCCATATAAATCTCACCTTTCTGAGAAAATTTATTCTGCAAAACGGAAGCTGCCTGGTGAGCAGCTATATTTCTTTTGGAACTGATTGCAGAAATTGTTGATGTCAAAAAACATACGCTACACAGACTATAGCACGAATCTGCCAAGAATGCAAACACTCTGTTTCCCCGGTGTAAACGTCTGCGATCTGCGGAGCCTTATCATTTAGACCAATCCGTTTTGTGATTCCTTTAGAAATGCTCCCTGGCTGAGCAGGAGTCTTTTGATCGCTTGATAGTCTGCTGTCTGGACATCCGCATCCGACTTGACGCACACTGCTGCAGCTGCGCCGCCAGCATGGCCGATAGCACCTGCGATCGGCGACACCCGGATGGCCGCCTGGGCTTCAAAGGTCGCACCCACGCAGCGTCCCACAGTGACCAGATTTTTTATTTTGCCATACATGCAAGACAGCGGAATGCTGTACATCTGCCCCGAGAGGAAGTCCGAATTGGTACCGTTTTTCTCATCAAAGCCCTCCGGGGGATGGACATCGATGGGATAACCACCGTGCGCAATGGTATCCGCAAAGGGAACGCAATTCATCAGTTCCTCCGCTGTCAGCGTATGCGCGGCTTCGATCTGCCGGGAGCCGCGGACACCGATAAAGGGGCCGGTATACATCAAATGAGCATTTTCAAACCCCTCAGCTTCTTCCCGCAGCAGTGTCAAAAGCTCCCATGCCTGCTGACGGCCCAGGACCTCCGCTTTCGTCAGCCCGAAGGGGTCCGTCGGATCCACATCGATCACCCGGGTGGTATTGACGATGACCTCGCCGGGGGTATTGGACTCGAAGAACAGCACATCCTCCCGCGGAAAGGAGACCCTGCCTGTGCGCATGGCGTTTCGGAACATATCCTTGTAGCCCCCTGTAGACAGCCGCGGTGCCAGATCAATGGTGCTGGCATCGTTCCTCAGTCCGGGAAACTGGTCGGGCGCTTTGCGCATATAGGCCTTTACCCGCTCTATGTCCACATTGCACAGCCGCATATTCATGGTCAGGGGCTGGGTCTTGCCATCGGAAGGCCGTCCCTTCGTAAAGGGCTCACCCAGCAAATAGGTCACATCCGCATCACCGGTGGCATCCACCACAAAGCAGGCTTCCAGCCATTCCTTGCCCAGCTTATGGGCTACTTCGATCCCTTGGATCCGGTCATCCTCCCGGATGACCCCCGTCAGGTGGCAGTGGTACAGCAGGGTCACCCCTGCCTCCAGGCACATGATCTCCAGTTCCCGCTTCATACCTTCAGCATCAAAGGGGGTCACTGTGTAGGTATAGTTGGTGGTGTCAAAAATATGACCGGTAGACAGGCCCTTTTCTTTCAGCCGCTCGATCAGTTCGTTGCAGATGCCCTGCACCGCCAGCGTCTTGCCTGCGTGAAAGGTCATCATAGGGCCTGTTCCGCAGACAGTAAGGGTGCCGCCCAGAAAGCCGTATTGCTCAGCCAGCAGAACGCTGACGCCTGCTCTGGCCGCACTGACAGCAGCCATGCAGCCGGAAATGCCGCCGCCAATCACGATCACATCATATTTGCGCATCCTATTTCCCTCCGTTTCGAGTATGTGCAGGGCCCCATACACCTTCGACGGGTATTTCACATAGCTATAGCCTATCCGCTTTGCTGATCCCACAGCCCCCAAACTTTGCTTGTTTTGGGCCGATACCTCCACTATAATCTTTGATCCCAGAAAAGTCAATTTCTTTTGTGTAAATTTCAGTTTGTCGGTGTGTTTTATTTCCGTGAACTGTAGGGGAGGGTCTTGACCCTCCCTTGGTTACAGGACGAAAAGTTTTGTTTTTATGCAACAAATAGGTCATTTACATCATAATCACACAGATAAATTTTGTTACATTAGGGAGGGTCAAGACCCTCCCCTACAGAATGGACTCCTCCACAAATACCAATTTCCCAGTCAGCTCTTGCAAAATAACAGGCGCGTTGCTTTCGTTTCAGCAACGCGCCTGTCAGTTTATGTAGGTGGGGTTTTGTCAAGATACTTCTTGATTTCCCCACCGCGGAGACTCCATAGCAGCAGACACAATCTGCCGTTCGCATCCTACCGCTGCGCTTGCGGGGATACACTTGACAGGAAATGTAACGGTGCGTCCTTTTTCTGTCGTCACAGCGTCCGGTGCAGTCGTTTTTTTCTGTCCGATCCTAGCATGCCCCGCAAAACGGGCTCTATTCAAAAAATTTCTTCTTTAAAAATATGGGCGCCCTGGAATTCGATGTGCAAAGGCAGGATCTGCCAGTTAGCGGTGGTAATGCCGGGAAGCTTGGCAGCCAGCTTGTCCTCCAATCTCTCGTCCAGGGTGATGCACAGCAGGGTCGGGCCTGCGCCGCTGAGGCAGAAGGCCGCGCCGGTGGTGCGGACCAGCGCTTCGATGGCATCGTAATCCTGAATGAGACTGCGGCGATAATTCTGGTGGAGCTTGTCCTGCATGGCATTACGCAGCAGCTTTTCATCCCCCAGCTCCAGGGCCTTCAGCACCATGGCACCGTGGGAAATATTATAAATGGCATCTGCCCGGGACACATCCTTGGGAAGTACCGAACGGGCCAGAGAGGTCGCCAGATTAAAATCCGGGATCAAGGCAATAAATTCCCAATCCGGATGCAGGGGGAAGCTCACCGTCACCGGCAGGCCATTATCCACCATGGAAGCAGTCAAGCCACCGTAAAAGGCGGGAGCCAAATTGTCCGGGTGGCCTTCCATGGCGTTGGTGATGTTCAAAAGGCCCTGGGTGGACAGCTTGTTGCCCCGCAGCACGTTGGCACCCATGGCTCCGGCCACCAGCAGCGCAGCAGAAGAACCTAAACCCCGGCAAATGGGGATCTGGGACTCAATATGGATCTTTACGCCCCGGACCTCTTCACTTAGGGACGCCAGCACCGCACAGTAGGAGGTGTAAGCCAGATTATCCGGGCCGGTGTAGGCCTCGTCACAGCCTGTGATCTCCAGACCGCAGTCCGTTTCTTCAAAGGTCACGTCGGTATATAAACTCAAGGCACAGCCGAAAGCATCAAAGCCCGGCCCCAGATTGGCAGTCGTGGCAGGTACGCGAATGGTTACTCGTTTCATACTCTATCCCTCATTTTACAGTTTACGGACATAATCCAGCATTTCTTCCTTGCGGATCACATCGGTATGGCGTTCTGCTTTTCCCCGCAGAGTACGCAGGTTCTCAGGAACAGGACATCTGGTCAGTTTTTCCAGCTGCTCCATTTGGTCAAATTCATCCTCCGCCGCTTCCGCCCCCAACGCTTCCAGTACAGCGGCCGGGAACTTATAGGCAGAGGCCGTGCTCAGCACCACCATGGGGCGGGTATCACCGGTTTGGTTTACATAATCTTCCGCGGCTACCCAGCCCGCCGCCGTATGGGGATCACACAGATAGTGATGCTGGCTCCAGACCTTGCCAATGGCAGCCCGGGCCTGGGCATCATCACAGCAGCCTGCCCAAAACTCCGCCTGGATCTTTGCCAAAAGTTCGTCGCTTACCTGATAGCAGCCCTCCTCGGACAGCCGGGTCATAAGGGAACACACCAAACCGCAGTCATCGCTAAGCAGATACAGAAGCCGCTCCAGATTCGACGACACCAGAATATCCATAGAGGGCGACTGGGTCTTATAAAGCGGACGGCGGCGGTCATACACACCTGTGCGGATAAAGTCCGTGAGAATGTTGTTGGCGTTGGAGGCGCAGATCAGCTTCCCCACCGGCAGACCCAGCCGCTTAGCCAGATAACCCGCCAGAATGTCACCAAAATTGCCCGTGGGTACGCTGAAGTTGACTTCCTCACCCATTTGGATCACGCCCCGGTCCAGCAGATCCCGGTACGCCTTAAAATAGTAAAGGATCTGTGGTACTAACCTGCCGATGTTGATGGAGTTGGCAGAAGACAGGCTTCCGGCATTCACTTTTCGGCAAGCGGAGAAGATCTGCTTTACCCCGGTCTGGGCGTCGTCAAAGTTGCCCTTCACCGCGCAGACGGCTACATTTCCACCCTCCTGGGTCACCATCTGGGCGCGCTGGACCTTACTGACACCGCCATCGGGGTAAAAGACACAGATCTTGATGCCGTCCACATCCTTGAAACCCTCCAAGGCCGCCTTGCCGGTGTCGCCGGAGGTAGCCGTCAGGATCAGCACATCCTCCGACATCCCTGTCTGCTTTCTGGCAGCTGTCAGCAGCTGGGGCAACATGGAAAGAGCGATATCCTTGAATGCAGAGGTAGGTCCATGAAACAGCTCCAGCACTGTAAAAGACCCCACCCCTACGGTGGGAGTCAGATCCGGGGCGGTGAATTTGCCGGTATAGGCACGCCGTACCAGGGTCTTCATATCCGGAATATCCGGCAAAAAGGCGGATGCGATCGCTCCCGCCATTTCATAGGGCAGCATGGAAAGACAGCCCGCAGCATCGAAAGCGGGAAGCACCTGGGGCATATACAGGCCGCCGTCCGGGGCCAGCCCCTGCACCACGGCCTGGGCACCGCTGACGGGACCGCACTGCCCTCTGGTAGAAAGGTATTGCATAGGGAGTTCCTCCTGTAACCCAAAAAATGCACAAAAATGAGAGCAATTCCGGGCCATACTTGTTTTTTTGACACTATTGCTTTTTGAATAGCTATATGATATACTGTTTGCGTGCAAAAAGCAAGTGTTTTCCTGTCAGAAACATTTGTTTTTCATGAAACGGAGGAAGCAGTCATGCGGATTGGTTTACTTGGCTTTGGCGTTGTGGGCAAAGGACTGTATGATCTGGCCCAGGTGCGGCCGGATATGCAGGTGGTGAAAGTGCTGTGTCTGGAAGATGTGCAGCTGCCCGATGCCACCGTAACAAAGGATTTTCAGGATATTCTGACGGATGATTCCATCGACACCGTCATTGAAGCCATGGGGGGGCTTCACCCTGCCTATGAGTTTGTGCATGCCGCCATGGAGGCTGGTAAGAATATCGTGACTCCCAATAAAGCGTTGGTCGCCCATTATTATGAAGAGCTGGTCACCCTTGCCAAGCGCAAAGGTCTGAAATTCCGCTGCACCGCGGCGGTAGGCGGCGGTATCTGCTGGCTGTCCGAGCTGGAGCGTTCCCGCCGGGCGCAAAAGATCACCCAAGTGGGCGGCATTATGAACGGCACCTGCAACTATATTCTCGACTCCATGACCCGGTTGGGTCTCAGCTATACCGACGCTCTGGCCCAGGCACAGGCTTTGGGTTACGCCGAGGCCAATCCTACCACCGATGTGGAGGGCATTGACACCTGGAATAAGCTCATTATCTCTGCTAATATCGCCTTCGGCGTGAATCTGGAGCGTGAAAGCGTTCCCGTTGCCGGTATCAGCGGGATCCGGGACGAGGATGTGACCCGGTTCGCCGAGCACGGTCTGGTATGTAAGCTGGTCTCCACCGGTAAAGTGACGGAAAACGGCCTGCAGGCCTATGTTCAGCCCACCCTGTTTCCCCAGGGTGCGCCGGAATCTGCCGTGCCTGCCAACTATAATCTGATCACTCTGATCGGTGAAGCCTCCGGCCGCCAGAGCTTGTATGGCCAGGGCGCAGGCCGCTATCCCACTGCATATAATGTTCTGCAGGACTGCATTGATCTGCAGGAAGGCAAGGGTTTCTACACAGACTGCGGCAAGCAGGTCAGCGCCGACAATTCGGAAAAGCTCTGCTACTATGTCCGCTGTGCCGAGGATAGCTGGATCCGTGCGAATACAGACCAGGTCTGGGGCAACGCAGTGATCACCGAGCCCGTCAGCATCAAGCAGATGCATACATGGCTGCAATCGCATCCCGATGCGTTCGTGGCTGCCTTGAACGCCAACGGCTAAGAACGTGCGGAAAGAAGGAAACGAAGTGTTGAAAGTAACGAAATTCGGCGGCTCCTCCATGGCAGACGCCGGTCAGTACCGTAAGGTACGCGATATTATCCTCTCTGACCCCAGTCGCCGGGTAGTCGTCGTGTCCGCTGCAGGCAAATGCGTCAGCAGTGGCCATAAGATCACAGACCTGCTGTACCTGTGCTATGCGCACATCCAGTACGGTATGGACTGCGGCAACATCTTTGATATGATCACCTCCCGCTATCTGCAGATCCGGGATGAGCTGGGCCTGCAGCTGCCCCTGGAAGCAGAATTTGCCACCTTGAAAGCACGGCTGGATAAGAAGGCCATTTCTCAGGATGAACTGGTCAGCCGGGGCGAGTATTTCTCTGCCAAGCTGATGGCTGCTTTTCTGGGCTTTGAATTTGTGGACGCAGCCGATTGGGTGCTGTTTAAGCTGGACGGCACCGTAGATCTGGAACCCTCCTACAAAAAGCTGAAAAAGCTGGTCAGGGGCAACGGCGTGGTGATCCCCGGCTTCTACGGTGTCATGCCCGACGGGAACATCCGCACCTTCACCCGGGGAGGCAGCGACATTACCGGTGCCTTGGCCGCCGCTGCTCTGGATGCCGGCGTATACGAAAACTGGACGGACGTCTCCGGCATTCTCATGGCCGATCCCCGGATCGTCAAGGATCCGCAGACCATTCCGGAGGTCACCTATGATGAGCTTCGGGGCTTAAGCTACTCCGGTGCCCAGGTGCTCCACGAAGGTACCATCTTCCCGGTGCGGGAAAAGGGCATTCCGGTAAACATCCGCAATACCAACGATCCCGAAGCCCCCGGCACCATGATCCGGGAACACTTTGATACGCCTTCCGACCCGCAGCGGTTTTTGACCGGCATCACCGGCAAGAAGGATTTTTCCATTGTACATCTGTCCAAGCGCGGTCTTTCCAACGAGGTAGGCCTGCTGCGCCGGATCCTTTCTATCTACGAGCGGCACAATGTCTCCGTTGTCTACGTACCCAACGGCATCGACAGTGTGTCCATCGTCAACGAAACGGAAGCCATCTCCAATCAGCTCTATGCCATTCTGGCTGAGATCCAGCAGGAGATCAAACCCGACACCCTGACCGTTATCAACGAAATTGCTGTCATTGCCACAGTCGGCCGCAAAATGGCCAACCGGCCCGGTATTTCCGGTAAGATCTTCGGTGCACTGGGTCAGGCAGGTATCAATATCCGAATGATCACCCAGAGTCCCGACGAGCTGAACATTATCTTCGGCGTGGATAATAAGGACTTTGCCCAGGCGATTCGTGTGCTGTACGACAGCTTTGCCAAGTAAGCGCAGGGAGGTAGTAAGTATGAAAACCTACACAGTCGCTGTCCTGGGTGCCACCGGCGCAGTAGGACAGGAAATGATCAAAATTCTGCAGGAGCGCAATTTTCCCGTGGGGAAGCTCATCCCCCTGGCATCCGCCAGAAGCGCGGGCAAAACGCTGACCTTCCGGGGTGAGGAAGTAACCATCCGGGAAGCCTGCGATACTGCCTTTGAAGGGGTGGACATCGTTCTTGGTGCGGCAGAAAATGATATTGCAAAGCACTTCGCCCCTGCCATTCGGGCATCCGGTGCGGTGTTTGTGGATAACTCTTCCGCCTTCCGCATGGATCCCAGCGTGCCGCTGATCGTGCCGGAGGTCAATCCTGAGGACGTCAAATGGCATAACGGCATCATCTCCAATCCCAACTGCTCTACCATTATCACCGTCACCGCGGTCAATGCCCTGAACGCCATCGCCCCCATCCGTACCATGACTGCCTCTACCTATCAGGCCGTATCCGGTGCAGGTGCGGGCGGCCCGGTGGAGCTGATGAATGAAGTGGAAGCGCTTCGCGAAGGTAAGACCTACGAACCGAAGATCTTCTCTCACCAGATCGCCTACAATCTGATCCCCCAGATCGGCAGCGAGGCTTTTGAAGGTTACACCAGTGAAGAAATGAAGATGCAGAATGAGGGCCGCAAGATCATGCACCTGCCGGAGCTGAAGGTCAGCTGTACCTGCGTCCGGGTGCCTGTCGTCCGCAGTCACTCCATCTCCGTTAGCTGTCATTTTGATGTACCTGTCACCGTAGAGCAGGTTCGGGAAGCCATCGCTAAAGCCCCCGGCTGCAAGCTAGTAGATGACCTTGCCAATAAACAGTACCCCATGCCTCTGGATACCACGGACCAGGATATCGTTTTTGTGGGCCGGATCCGCCCGGATCTGACCGACGAAAACGGCATCTGCCTTTGGTGTTGTGGCGACCAGGTCCGCAAGGGTGCGGCAACCAACGCCGTCCAGATCGCGGAACTGTTGATCTGATAGATAATCGCCCCTCCCGGGGAAATCCCGGGAGGGGATATTTCTATTTTTTCGGTTTACAATTTCTCCCTCCGGCAGTATAATAACAGCAGGAAATTTCTACACGATCCCCTTCCCCCCTCGTTTGAAGGGTTCGGTCGATACCAAAGGAGAATGCTTTATGGCAATTGTTACCATCGTCGGTGCGGGCATGATGGGTTCCGCGCTGGCCTTTCCCGCCCGTGAAAACGGGCATGAAGTCCGTTTGGTGGGAACTCACCTGGACCGACTGATCATCGATGCCTGTATGGCTACAAACCGCCATCCCAAATTCACCCGGGACTTCCCCGCAGGCATGCAATACTATCAAATTGAGGACTTAGACCGGGCCATAGAAGGTGCCGACCTGATCATCGGCGGCGTATCCAGCTTTGGTGTGGAGTGGTTCGGCGATTTTGTGCTGCCCAGGATCCCGGAGGAAACGCCGGTACTCACCGTGACCAAAGGCCTGCAGGATACGCCCGACGGGCGGCTGCTGACCTACCCTGACCTGTGGAATGCCAAGCTGGACAAAATGGGCAAGCACCTTTCTCTGAACGCAGTAGGCGGTCCCTGCACCAGCTATGAACTGGTGGCCCACGATCAGACTCAGGTAGCCTTCTGCGGCAAGGATATGGCCATTCTGGAGAAGCTGAAGGCCATCATGGCCACGGACTACTACCATATCAGTCTGTCTACGGATGTGACCGGTATTGAAAGCGCCGTTGCCTTGAAAAATGGCTACGCCCTGGGCATTGCCCTTACCATCGGCGTCAACCAGAAAGCCTTTGGTATCGACAGCGAGCTGCATTTCAACTCCCAAGCTGCTGCCTTTGGCCAGGGTGTGAAGGAAATGTACAAGCTTTTAGCCTACCAGGGTGCTGCTACGCTGGAGAATCTGACGGTCGGCGCGGGAGACCTGTATGTGACCGTATATGGAGGCCGTACCCGTCTGATCGGCATTCTGCTGGGCCGTGGGCTGGATATCGACGAGGCCAAAGCCGAACTCAACGGCGTGACATTGGAATCCCTGGTGGTGGCTGAGCGGGTGGCACGGGCCATCCGGATCGCCGCTGCAGACGGCCGTCTGGATCTTCAGGATTTCCCCTTGCTGATGCATGTAGACGAGATCATTACGCAGAAAAAGCCGGTGTGCATCCCTTGGGAGGACTTTACCTTCCACGTATAAACAGGCATGCAGATTTCAGTGTGATTTGTAGGGGAGGGTCTTGACCCTCCCTTGTTCTTATCACCTAAGCACCTACGGGTATAACGCGATGTTATTTGTGCGGAAACGGAATCGGCTTTTTGCCCCAAAAGATATTTCTTTGGGTTATGATACTTTCTGTCCGGCGAGAAAGTATCCAAAGAGCCGCCGGGGACCTTCCGTATGGTCCCCGGACCCCCCAGCCGGTCAAAGGGGAAAACGGATCGGATCTGCCGGATCCAAAATGACCGCCGTTTTCCCCTTTGGAATCCCCTCTGCCTCTTACAATCCCGTAGGAACGTCCTGTTGCGGTGCCCGGCAGATGCTGCGCCCGACAAATACCCACTTATCTTTCTGCAAACCGCGGCCTTCCTAACGGAAGACATCGTTTCTTGATTATACTCCGATGCCGAAGAGGGCAAACAGAAGCGGAATGGTAAGGCAGGAAAGCACCGTTGACAGCATCGCCAGCCCTGCGCCGATCTGGCAGTTTTCATCTACAAGCTTGGGAAATACCACCGTATTCATGCCGCAGGGCAGCGCATAGAACAGCACTGCGGTCCGCATTACGGCAGCATTGCCCAGGCTGCTCACAGCCAGCCCGATCAAAGCAGGCAGGATCAGCAACCGCAAAGCGATCACCGGGTAGATCTTCCAGTTGCTCACAATGTCCTTGAGATCAAATTCCTCCATAACGATGCCCGCCAGCAGCATGCTCACAGGCCCCATACAGCTTCTCCCCTTGTCCACCACATCCATCACAAGACTCGGCAACCTGATTTGAAACAGTCCCGCCAGGATGCCCAGTGCTGTGGCGATCATCACCGGATTGAGCAGCCCTTTGAGATTCATCTTACGCTTTGTCAGCCGGGCAAAACCCAGGGTGTATGTATAAACACTGACCGGCAGTGCGAAGATCATAAAATCCATAAGTCCGGCAGCTCCCAGCAGGCCTTCGGACAGAGCATAGCCCATATAGCCGAAATTAGGCACCATCAAGGAATATTCGTAGATCTTCTGCTCATAAGGATGCTTAGAAAACAGCTTCGCACCCCAAAAACCGCCAATCATCAACACAGCCAGCACCGCCAAAGATGCCAACAGCATGGGATAATTGCCCGTCAGATATTCCAGAGAGAAATGATTGGAAAACGTATTAAAAAGATTACAGGGCAGGAATACATATACCAGCACACCGGACAGCAGCTTGGCATGCTGCGTATTCACGATTTTCGTCTTCGCAAGCACATAGCCCACTGCCACAAATGCGATCAGGATAAACACCTGCTCAAAAACAATGCTCATAATTTGCTCCTTACTGTTTTGGTCTTTCTATTTTAATGCGTTTTCATCTAAAAGTAAAGAGCGTGATCGCAAAACACAGCACGCCTCTTTCCATACCCGATTTTCAAATTGGCATTTATCGTTCAGGCCATTCGTAGGGACGCCCTGTTGCGGTGCCCGGCAGATGCTACGCCCGACAAAGCGGGCGTAGCATCTGCCGCGC
>JAZUQE010000083.1:0-4632 GCA_045605575.1 Faecousia sp.
TTTGAATACATCTTTCATGCAAGCGTATTTTGGTAACATAACACGAACATCATATTCATCTTTATTAAAATATTTTGGTAATGATCCTACTACGTCAGCAAGTCCGCCTGTTTTAATAAATGGTACAGCTTCTGATGCAGCAAAAAGTATCTTTTTCATCGTTTTTCCTCCTAAATACACGATATAATATAATATTATATCGCATTTTTATGCAGAAAGAAAGATGTTTATCTATTTTTATATTCCAAACGAATTGTATCGGCAATTAATGCGATGAATTCCGAATTCGTGGGTTTTCCTTTGGTGTTGGAAACCGTATATCCGAAGAACCGCTGGAGGGTATCCAGATCCCCACGATCCCAGGCCACTTCGATGGCATGGCGGATGGCCCGTTCCACCCGGCTGGGGGTGGTCTGGAAGGTTTTCGCCACCTGGGGGTAGAGTACCTTGGTGATGGCGTTGATCACATCCATGTCGTTGACGGCGATGATGATTGCTTCTCTCAAATACTGGTAGCCCTTGATGTGGGCGGGCACACCGATCTCGTGGATGATGCCGGTGACCATAGCCTCAATGCTGGCCTTGTCCGGTCGGACGGACGGAGCTCTGCGGAGGCTCTCCCCGCCCCGGATCTCCTCCAGCCGTTCCACAAGGGTATCCATATCACAGGGTTTGAGCATCATATAGCGCACACCCAGACTGGCTGCCGTGGACGATACATACTCGGTCAAAAATGCGGATGTAGCCAAAACGGCGGGCTTGCGATCCATGGTAGAAATGGCTTTCAGAACGCTGATGCCATCCCGCTTGGGCAGCATCAGATCCAGCACCAGGACATCAGGCCTGCGCTCGGCCAGCATACGAATGGCTTGCTCCCCGTCATTCGCTGTCCCCAAAAGCTGAAAGCCGCCGCTGCGCTGAAGCGCCCCGGAAAGACTTGTGCAAAAATCCTCCGCATTGTCTGCGATCATTACGGTCGTAACTTTGTTCATAACTTCCTCTCCTGACTTTGAAGTTTGCTCCCCTTTCATGCGACAAATATAATTTAGCATAATCTAGGGTATTTTGCAAGGAAAATTCAAAACAATCGTTCGACTGGAAAACGCATAAAACGACAGTTTTCGACAAGAAATCTAACATTTTGTAACTTTTTTAATTTTTCGCTTTTGATGCTGCCCAGTTGACGAACGGGCAGCCTTTGTTGTACAATCATACTGTAATTTCGGAAAGGAGCCCAGATTATGAACGAAGTATGGAACCTGGAACGGATGTACTCCGGTTTTGACGACCCCAAGTATGAAGCGGATTTTTCCGCTTTTCAGAAGAAAGTAGAAGAATTTATTGCCTTTACTGAGCACTTAGAGGGTATGGAGCCCTTGGAGGGCTTGCGCGAGGGGATCCGCTTGCAGGAAGAGCTGGATCTGGTCAGCGATACTCTGGGTGCTTATCCCCGCCTGCGCGCCGCAACCAATGCCAAGGATATCGAGGCCATCTCCCAGTCCGGACGCATTATGAGCGTCTATAGCAATATGGCCGGGGCAGGCACCGTGTTCCGCAAGTGGGCCTGCAGCATTCCCAATTTGATGGAGCTGGTACGGCAGGACGAATATCTGGCAGACTATGACTTTTTGTTTACCGGGATGCTGGAAATGCAGCGCTACGCCCTGTCCCCCGAAGCATCCCAGGTCAGTGCTAAGCTGCGCATGTCCGGCGGCAGCGCCTGGGCAAAGCTCCAGGGTGAGCTGACCAGCACTGTGCCGGTGCACTACCGCGGTACGGTCACGAACCTGTCCTCCATCCGCAATCTTGCCTATGATGCCGATCCCCAGGTCCGTAAGGATGCTTACGAGGCGGAGATCGCCTGCTACGAGGCCATCAAGGAGCCCGTTGCCCATGCTCTGAATGCCATCAAGCTGGAGACCATCTCCACTTGTCAGCTGGCGGGCTACGAATCTGCGCTGGCTATGACACTGAAGCGCTCCGATATGAAGCGGGCTACGCTGGACGCCATGCTCAGCGCTATGGATGCGTATCTTCCTAAATTCTGGCAGTACCTAAAGGTCAAGGCCAAGGCCCTGGGACATGAAAACGGTCTGCCCTGGTACGATCTCTTTGCCCCCATGGGCGGCAGCTCCACCACCTTCACCACCGAGCAGGCAAAGGATTTTCTGCTTACCCAGTTTGCTACTTTCGACCAGGAACTGACGGATATGGTGCGTACTGCCTTCGATGAGGAGTGGATCGACTTTTATCCCAGAGACGGCAAGCGGGGCGGCGCCTTCTGCTCCAGCATCCATGCCATCGGAGAGAGCCGGATCCTGACGAATTACGACGGCATGTTTACCGATGTGGTGACCCTGGCCCACGAGCTGGGTCATGCGTTCCATAACCAGTGTATCCATTCCCACCGCACGCTCAACCACGATTACTCCATGCCCGTTGCGGAGACGGCCTCCACTTTCAATGAATGTGTGGTTATGAATGCCGCCATCCAGGCAGCGTCCGACAAGCAGGAGCGGATCGCCCTCATCGAAAGCCAGCTGCAGGATGCTACCCAGATCATCTGCGACATCTACTCCCGCTACCGCTTTGAGACAGCTGTATTTGCCAACCGGGAGAAAAAGTTTATGAATGCCGATGCCCTGTGTGAGCTTATGCTGGAGGCACAGAAGCAGTCCTATGGTGACGGCCTGGACCACAGCTGTCTGCACCCCTTTATGTGGGTCTGCAAGAGCCACTATTACGGCCCAACCTTCTATAATTTCCCCTATGCTTTCGGTGGCCTGTTTGCCAGAGGCCTGTATGCCCAGTATGAGAAGGAGGGCGCAGCCTTTGTACCCAAGTATAAGAAGCTGCTCTATACGACACCCATCGCCACCGCCGAGGATACCGCCAAGGTGGCAGGCATCGACCTGACCGACCGCAGCTTCTGGTGCAGCGCGTTGCAGACCATCGCTGACCAGATCGACATGTTCTGCGCACTGGTGGAGGAATAAGGATGGATCTGACTGCCCATAATTTGAAAAGCTTTCTGGATCAGGCCCATAGCGTATTTCATGCTGTGGCGGCTTTGAAAAAGCAGCTGGAGGAGGCAGGCTTCGTCTGCCTGTCTGAAAGTGAGAAATGGGCTCTGGTACCCGGTGGAAACTATTACCTGACCCGGGGAGAAAGTGCGCTGATGGCATTCCGAATCCCGGAACAAGATCCCAAGGGCTTCTTAATGAGCGCCAGCCACGCCGATCGGCCCACCTTCAAGCTGAAGGAAAATGGAGAACTGGTGGGCACATATACGCGGCTCACTGTGGAGCGTTACGGCGGCATGCTCATGGGCACCTGGTTGGATCGGCCTCTGTCTTTGGCGGGCCGTGTGATGGTGGAGACGGATGCCGGCATCGAAAGCCGCCTGGTGGACATCGACCGGGATCTGCTTCTGATCCCCAACGTGGCCATACACATGAACCGCCAGGCCAACGACGGCTATAAGTGGAATCCGGCGGTGGATCTGCTGCCGCTGGCAGGCACCAAGGATGCCGCAGGAAAGCTGAATTCCCTTCTGGAGGAAGTGGCCGGCGGCAAGATCCTGGGTCACGATCTGTACCTGTATGTACGGCAGCCCGCCTGCGTCTGGGGCATGGAGGAGGAATTAATCTCTGCCCAGGCGTTGGATGACCTGCAGTGCGCCTGGGGCTGCACCCAGGGCTTCCTGCAGGCCCGCAGCAGCGAAAGCATCCGTGTGCTGTGTGTGTTCGACAGTGAGGAAGTGGGCTCGTCCTCTTTGCAGGGTGCTGCCTCCGATCTGCTGGAAAGCGTTTTGGCCCGGATCTGTGCCGCCAGGGGCCTGGATCTGCCTCGTATGCTGGCGCAGTCCTTTATGGTCTCTGCGGACAATGCTCATGCGGTGCATCCCAATCATCCGGAATTTGCCGACGCGGCAAATGCACCTGTTATGGGAAAAGGTATCGTGATCAAGTACAATGCCAACCAGCGCTATACCACCGACGGCGTGTCCGCTGCCATCATGCGGGCCGTGTGTAAGAAGGCCAATGTGCCTGTCCAGACCTATTGCAACCGGGCGGATATGCTGGGCGGCTCCACCCTTGGCAACATTTCTCTGACGCATGTGTCTGTACCCAGTGTGGATATCGGTCTGCCACAGCTGGCTATGCATTCGTGCTACGAAACCGCCAGCGTGCGGGACTGCACATACCTGGTCCAGGCAATGACCGCCTATTACAGTTCCACCCTGACCCATACGGAAGATGGCAAATTCTCTATGATCTGACCCGTTGTAAAAAGAAGGCGCGCTGCGGTCTGCGGCGCGCCTTCTCAGTCTGTCGAAAAACATACTAAGTCGGATCGTAGCCATGTCGTTCTGTGAGCCAAGGAGTTGGCTGTGGGTGTTGTCTTCCTAAGACCGCTTGGCCTCCGACTTAGATGGCAAATTCTCTATGATCTGACCCGTTGTAAAAAGAAGGCGCGCTGCGGTCTGCGGCGCACCTTCTCAGTCTGTCGAAAAACATACTACCTACCATGATAGAGCAGCAGGGGGGAACAAGAACGAAGGTTATGATACTTTCTGTCCGGCCAGAAAGTATCCAAAGAGCCGCCGGGGACCTTTCGTATGGTCCCCGG
>JAZUQE010000084.1:0-29652 GCA_045605575.1 Faecousia sp.
GGCCAAAGGGGAAAACGGATTGGATCTGCTTTATCCAAAACAGCCGCCGTTTTCCCCTTTGGAATCCCCTCTGGCCATTTTGCGTGGGATCATTACCGTTGGGGCATACATCTTTCCGCAGCCCGTAGGCCGCGGAGGGGGACGGAAAAAGGGAGGGTCAAGACCCTCCCCTACAGAATGGCTTGCTCGGTAAATTCCAACAATTGCGATGCAATTGTTGGGCGGGCGCTTGGTAAGCGCCCCTACGGCGTTATACGGAAACTGTGCAAAAAATCCAATTTGAAATACTCTTTGAATTACGCGGTGTACTGTGCTATAATGGATCCAAATCGATGGGAGGTGGAAAAATGGCAAAATTATCGGATCCGGTCACGATCCTGAAGGGCGTAGGCCCGACAAAGGCAAAGCAGCTGGCCCAGCTGAATATTCTGACGCTCCAGGATCTGATCTGTCATTTTCCCCGTGCCTACGAGGATCGCACCAAACTCATTACCATTGATCAGCTGGAGCCGGATGTGCCTGCCAGCTTCCGGGCTACGGTGATGAATACACCCCGCACCAGCCATATCCGCAAGGGTTTGGATATCACCCGGGTACAGGTAGCGGATCATACCGCCCGGCTGAACCTAACCTTTTTCAATCAGAAATTTACTACCGATCAACTGCAGTACGGCCGGGAATATATCTTTTACGGTGCGCTTTCCGGCGACTACATGGGCTACGGCATGACTTCGCCGGTCTTTGAAAGCCTGGATGCGCCCCCGGTCACCACCCGCCGGATCCTTCCGATTTACCCGCTGACGGCGGGGCTGTCCAATACTGCAATGCTGAAGGCTGTCCGTCAGGCACTGGCGATCTGTGACCCACCGGCGGAGATCCTGCCGGAGTGTATTCGGCGTCAATTTGGCATTCTGGGTGCTGACCGGGCCTATTATGCCATCCATGAGCCGACGTCCATGGAAGAAGCGGAGATGGCGAAAAAACGGTTGATCTTTGAGGAATTTTTTGTGTTTTCCGCAGGCCTGTCTCTGATGCGCGCCGCCCGGGCCCAGACCCAAACGGCTGCCTATACCGATTGCGACCTGACACCCTTTCTGGAAGTGCTTCCTTTTACTTTGACAGGTGCCCAGCAGCGGGCAATGGAGGAGATCCGGACCGACCTGCAAAAAGGCACGCCTATGAACCGGCTGGTTCAAGGCGATGTGGGCAGCGGAAAGACTATGATCGCTGCCGCGGCGGCCTATCTTGCTGCCAAAAACGGTTACCAGGCTGCTCTGATGGCTCCCACAGAGATCCTTGCTGAGCAGCATTATGCTTCTTTGGGCCGTTTGTTCGCGCCGCTTGGCATTCGCACGGTGCTGCTGACCGGCTCTATGAGTGTGAAAGAAAAGCGACTGGCACGGGAGGCCATCGTCCAGGGCCAGGCGGATCTGGCAATCGGTACCCATGCCTTGCTCAGTGATACCACGCAGTTTGCAAAACTGGGTCTGGTGATCGCTGACGAGCAGCACCGCTTCGGCGTGGCCCAGCGCTCCCGTTTGTCAGCCAAAGGGGAATCGCCCCATGTGCTGGTGATGTCTGCGACCCCCATTCCCAGAACGCTGGCACTGCTGATGTACGGCGATCTGGAAGTCAGCATCATCAACGAGCTGCCCCCCGGAAGAGAAAAGGTAGATACCTTCCTGGTGGGGGAGTCCTACCGGGCCCGGATCAATGCCTTTATCCGCAAGCAGGTGGCGGAAGGACACCAGTGCTATGTGGTCTGTCCGGCGGTGGAGGAAAATGAAGAACTCAATATCAAATCTGCCCAGGTGTGGGCACAAACGCTGCAAAAGACTGTGTTTCCGGAGCTGCGTATCGCTCTGCTTCATGGGCAGATGAAGGGCGCAGAAAAGGAAGAAGTGATGACTGCCTTTGCCCGGGGCGAGGCGGACGTACTGGTCGCCACCACAGTCATCGAAGTAGGTGTGGATGTACCCAATGCTACTTTGATGGTCATCGAGGATGCCGACCGTTTTGGCCTGTCCCAGCTGCACCAGCTGCGGGGCCGTGTAGGCAGAGGAAAAGCAAAAAGTTTCTGCATTCTGACTTCCCATAACCGGAATGCTGAGACACTTTCCCGCTTGAAAGCCTTCTGCAAGACCAATGACGGCTTCCGCATCGCGGAGGAAGATCTGTCCATCCGGGGACCCGGCGATTTCTTCGGCCAGCGCCAGTCCGGCCTGCCCGCCTTCCGGGTAGCCAGCCTGAGCTGTGATCTGGAGACTCTGAAGCAGGCCCAGCAGGCTTCAGCGGACTGGATCAATGTCCATGGCAGTTCGGATACTCCGGAGGCGGAGGCCCTGCGCCGCCGCATCGGGGAGCTGTTCCAGCGCAGCCAGGGAACTATGAATTAAGGAAGTGAGAGATCATGAAAAAAAGCTTGCGACTGCTGTGCTTGCTGCTGCTGTGTCTGACGGCGCTGCGGCTGCCTGCAGCACATGCCGCCGATGGGGAAGGGCAGACGGGCAGCTTTACCTGGAGTCTGACCGGAGGCGTGCTGACCATCACCGGCGAGGGAGCCATGCCCGATTATCCGGAGGGCGCGCCCTGGGATGCCTACCGGGAACAGATCACCAAGGTGGTGTTTACCGGCGGCGTTACTTATGTGGGCGGCTATGCGTTCAAGGATTACGACGCTCTGAAAAGCGTGGACTTTGGCGATGCGATGTATGAGCTGGGGAAGCAGTCCTTCTATTCCTGCGATTCCCTCACCGTACTGCACCTGCCGCAGTCGTTCAAGGTTTTCGGTGAGGAGTGCCTGCGTCACTGCAGCGCCTTGAAGGAGATCCACAGTGAGGGCCGTTTCCCCAGCTTCCGGCTCAACTGTCTGTGGGATACCAAGGTCATCATCTATTATCCGGCGGCTCGTCCCTGGGGCTTGCAGTATATTCAGCAGATGGAGGAGGTCTTCAAGGGCCGCATAGAATTCCGCTGCTCGGACGGCACGGATCCTTATGATCCCAACGCGGTGACCACCGAGGCCACTACCGTGCCGGAGACTACGGAGGTGACCACGGTTCCGGCTACTACCCTCCCGGAGGAGACCCTACCCGCGCTTACACAGCCTACGGTATCGCAGCCTACCCAGACGTGGCCCATTCAAACCCAGCCGGTCCAGTCCCAGCCTACGCAGCCGCCCCAGGCCGATGAGGAAGAGGGCGTGCCCGGCAGTGCCTGGATCTGGTTGGTGATCGCTGTATTCTTTGCGCTGCTGGCCATGACCATTCCCTCCTTCCTAAAGCCAAAGCGCCGCAAAAAGCGCCGCAATCCCGGACGTTATCAGTAATACACCGGCGGTGTAAAATGGTATTTGTCGGAGAGTTTCCGTATAACGCCGTAGGGACGGCCATTGGCCGTCCGGCAATTTTGTGTACAAAATTGCATCGCCGAAGGCGATCATAATTTCATTTCCTGCGGAAATTCCTACAATTGCTATGCAATTGTTGGCGGGCGGCTAATAGCCGCCCCTACGGCATCCACGGGAAGCTGTACGACAAACTGAAATTTGCAGCCATTTGGACAGCATAGTTTGTGCCACTGCTTAATACTTTCTTAATATTTCCCGGCGGATATGGCGAATTTTGCCAAGGCCGCCGGGAAATCTTTTTGTGTTTTCGTGGAAAATTCAAAAAATGGTTGTAACTTGCGCAAAAATGATGTAAAATAGTACGACTGATAAAATGCACTTTACGAAACTAAGGATCATTGGAGGAAATATATATGGAAAAACCCATCGTATTAGTGATCATGGACGGTGTCGGTAAGGGTGACGGCGGCAGCGGCGACGCAGTCGTAGTAGCCAAGACCCCCACTTTGGATACGCTCCTTGCTACTTGCCCGCATACTTACCTGAAAGCCCATGGCACCGCCGTCGGTCTGCCCAGCGATGAAGATATGGGCAACTCCGAAGTCGGCCATAATGCGCTTGGCTGCGGCCAGGTCTACTCCCAGGGTGCCAAGTTGGTTGGTGAGTCCATTGAAAACGGTGCGCTGTACGCATCTGCTACCTGGAAAGAGCTGGTGGCCAACGCAGAGGGGAAGGCCATGCACTTCATCGGCCTGCTGAGCGATGGCAATGTCCACTCCAATATCTCCCATCTGATCGCGCTGCTGAAGCAGGCTCATGCAGAGGGGGTCAAGAAGGCTTACTGCCATATCCTGCTGGACGGCCGTGATGTTCCTGCTACCTCCGCTCTGGAGTATGTTGAGATGCTGGAACATGTTCTCAAGGAGCTGAACACCGAAGGCTGCGACTATGCCATCGCCTCCGGCGGCGGCCGTATGCAGGTCACCATGGACCGCTACGAGGCCAACTGGGGCATGGTGGAAAAGGGCTGGAGAACGCACGTGCAGGGACAGGGTCGGATGTTCGACTCTGCTGCTCAGGCGATCGAGACTTACCGCGCCGAGACCGGCTGCATCGACCAGGATCTGCCTGCCTTTGTGGTGGCCCGTGACGGCGAGCCCGTGGCTAAGATCAACAATGGTGACAGCGTGATCCTGTTTAACTTCCGGGGTGACCGCGCCCAGGAAATCAGCCTTGCTTTCGACCGTAAGGACTTTGATAAGTTTGACCGTCCCGGTTATGAGGGCGTGAAGTTCGCCGGTATGCTGCAGTATGACGCTGACCTGAACATCCCCGAGAACTACCTGCTGCAGCCCCCCGTCATCAAGAACACTCTGACGGAAGTCCTGTGTGAGGCGGGTGTTACCGAGTATGCTGTGTCCGAAACCCAGAAGTACGGCCATGTGACCTATTTCTGGAACGGAAACCGCTCCGGTAAGGTCTGCGAGGAATTGGAAACCTATGAGGAGATCCCCTCCGATGTGATCCCCTTTGAACAGGCACCTGCCATGAAGAGCAAGGAGATCACCGAGAAGATGGTGGAAGCTATGGCATCCAAGAGATACCAGTTCCTGCGCTGCAACTACCCCAACGGTGATATGGTGGGCCACACCGGTGTGATGGAAGCCGTGGTCTATGCCATGGAGTGCGTAGACAGCGGTTTGAAGGCTATTCTGGAGGCTGCCGACCGGTACGGCTACACCGTGCTGGTCACCGCTGACCACGGCAATGCAGACCAGATGACCGAGACGAAAAAGGGCAAGACCTCTGTTCGTACTGCCCACTCGTTGAACCCTGTTCCCTTCATTATTTATGATAAGGACCGCGACTGGACCATCCGGGACGGCGCTTACGGTCTGGCCAATGTGGCACCGACTGTGGTCAAAATGATGGGCCTGACCGCCCCTGCATGCTGGGAAGAGAGCATGATCTGACCGCTTACGAATTTAGATTCATAACAGGAGGTTTTTCTATGATCCGTCATAACAATGAAAACGGCTCTGTCAATGTCAGCACCAGCGTGTATACGGATATTGCCGGCACCGCCGCTACCAACTGCTTCGGCGTAAAGGGTATGGCTGCCCGCTCCGTGAAGGACGGCGTATACCATCTGCTGCGCAAGGAATCCATGTCCAAGGGCGTGAAGGTTCACTTGAATGAGGACGATACCATTTCCATCGATCTTCACATCATGGTGGATAACGGTGTAAATCTGGCTACTTTGGGCAGCTCCATCATTTCCCAGGTTCGCTACGAAGTTACGAAGTATACCGGCACCCAGGTTCGCGCGGTGAATGTGTATATCGATTCCATGATGATTGGTTAACGGAGGGAACGACCATTGAGACAGACAATTACAGGCCATGATCTTCGCCGCATGATCATCAGTGCAGCAGCTACCATTGAAAACCGCAAACAGAAGCTGAACGACCTAAATGTGTTCCCTGTGCCGGACGGAGATACCGGCACCAATATGTCCATGACCATCAACGCGGCGGCTGCCGACCTGCGCCGTCTGGAGGATCCCAGCCTGGAGAAGGCTGCTGCTGCCGCTGCCTCTGCGATGCTGCGGGGTGCCCGGGGAAATTCCGGTGTCATATTGTCATTGCTGTTTAGGGGTATTTCCAAGAAGCTGAAGGGTGCACAGATCTGTGACGGTGTCCTGTGGGCCCAGGCGCTGCAGGAGGGCGTGGATGCTGCCTATAAGGCTGTGATGAAGCCTGCCGAAGGTACGATCCTGACTGTTGCCCGTCTGGCAGCTGCCAAGGCACGGGAAGCGGCGGAGGAGAATAATTTCTTTGAATATGTCCATGAGGCTGCTCTGCAGGAAGCAAGAGCTGCTTTGGCCAATACCCCCGAGCAGAATCCGGTGCTGAAGAAGGCCAATGTGGTGGATGCCGGCGGTAAGGGCTGGGTGTATGTGCTGAAGGCTTTCTACGGCGTGCTGCAAGGTGAAGAAGTGGCAGAACCTGAGGTGGAAGATCAGCCTCGTGTGAGCGAGCAGGCAAACTTTGAGGATTTTGATACCGATGAGATCACCTTTACCTACTGCACGGAGTTTATCATCCAGAGGGAGAATGACAATGATCCCGACAAACTCCGGGAATTCCTGTCCAGCCTGGGCGACAGCCTGGTGCTGGTGGATGATGAAGAGATCATCAAGGTCCATGTGCATACCAATGATCCGGGTAAAGCTTTGCATGAAGCCATTGACTATGGCTCCTTTGTTACAGTGAAGATCGAGAATATGCGCCTGCAGCATACCGAGAAGGTCATGAGCGAACAGGAGCTGGCACCTAAGATCGCCGAACCGGAAAAGCCCTTTGGTGTAGTGTCCGTCTGTGCCGGTGACGGTCTTGCAAGCGTGTTTCGGGATCTGGGGGTGGACGGCATCATCTCCGGCGGCCAGACTATGAATCCCAGCACCCAGGATATTCTGGAGGCTGTCAACCAGGTTCCGGCGGAAACGGTCTATATCCTGCCCAACAACAAGAATATCATCATGGCTGCCCAGCAGGTGGAAGGCCTGACGCCCAAGCATGTGGTGGTCATCTCCAGCAAGACTGTACCTCAGGGTATCACTGCCATGCTGAGCTTCAATCCTGAGGGGACTGAAGAGGAGAACACCGAGGCAATGACTGAGGCGCTGGGTAATGTGGATACCATGCAGATCACCTATGCTGCCCGGAATTCCGATTTTGACGGCTACCTGATCCATGAAGGTGATTATCTGGCTATGGTAGGCAGCAGCCTGTTTGGTACCAGTCGGGACATCAAGGTCCTGCTGCGGTCTCTGGCGGAAAAGGTCCGTGACGACGGTAAAGAATATATCACCATTTATTACGGTGAGGATATTCAGGAAAAGCATGCCCAGAAGGCTGCAGACTTGTTTGCCGAGATCTGCCCCGATGCGGATGTCAATCTCCTGCGCGGTGGTCAGCCGGTCTACTACTATATGATCTCTGCCGAATAAAACCAAACCCGGGGCGTATGCCCCGGGTTTTTATAACGTAAATTACAGCTTGGCGGCATCCGCGGGGAGACTCCTCGACAAATACCGACCTATAGAATGATAGGGGAGCGAGGCAGAAAAATGTGCCAGATTATTTGTTGACTTCTCAACAAAATGGTGGTATAATTTGGCCGTTGAATAATCAACGAACATAAGGGAGAAAATGCTTTATGGTAGAACGTTTTGAACGGTTTTCCTATGCAATATCCGAAATATCCCGCTATTGGCACCGGATCGCCAATGAGGTCATGAGACGCTATGGTCTAAAGGGCGCTTACTCCGTGTATTTTACTACCATGTCCCGCTTTCCGGAGGGACTGACGGCTGTCCAGCTGGTTACGCTTTGCGGCAGGGATAAAGCCGATGTATCCCGGGCTATGGCACTGCTGGAGGAAAAGGGATTGGTGCAGCGTCAGTTGGCTGACCGGCGGGCATACCGTGCGCGGCTGATCCTGACGGATGCCGGATTGGAAGTGGCTGCACAGATCAATGAACGGGCAAAGTCCGCAGTGGACTTTGTCAGCCGGGGATTATCTCCGGAAAAGCGGGAAGTATTTTATGAGGTCCTGGCGCTGATCGCGACCAACATGCAGGATCTGAGCCGGGAAGGCCTTTCGGACATATCAACTGCCCCAAAAGGAGACGGAACATGATTAAACTGATGGTAGACTCCGCTGCGGACTGCGGCAAAGATGCGTACGATGTGTTTGTGCCGCTGACCGTGCAGATCCATGGGCGGGAATTCCGGGACGGCATTGATCTGAGTCCGGACCGGTTTTATACATTGCTCACCTCCAGCAGCGAGTTTCCCAAAACCTCTCAGCCCTCTCCTGAAGCTTTTTTGAATGCTTTCCAGCAGGTGAAAGACAACGGCGACTGTCTGATCTATTTTTCCCTTTCCTCTGCCCTCAGCGGCACCTATCAAAGCGCCAGGATCGCCAGAGAGATGGTGGATTACGACGGGATCTACATCCTCGACAGCTGTGGGGTGTCCCATATGATCGGGATCCTGGCAGATCATGCAGCCAGACGGATCCAAGAGGGGTATGATGCCCCACGGATCGTGGAGGAATGCCAGAGCTTGAAAGGACGGATCCGGGTATATGCCGGTGTAGATACGCTGGAGTACCTATATAAAGGCGGCAGACTGAGCAAGGCTTCCGCAGCCGTTGGAGAGCTTGCAGGTATTAAGCCCATCGTTACATTGTCCAAAGATGGCGCGGTGCAGGCCTGTGCCAAGACCATCGGCGTGGCAAAGGCGATCAAGCTGGTCCAGGAAAAGGCCGCAAAGAGCCGCATTGACCCGGATTTTCCTGTGTTTACCCTTTATACCAGCGGCACAGCCCACGCAGAAAAGCTAGAAGACAAGCTGGAAGCAGCGGGGATCTCCGTTTGCGGCCGTAAACAGGTCGGTCCTACGATCGGGGCCCACGTAGGCCCCAATGTGTACGGCGTGATGTTTGTGGAAGCATGAGTGCTTAGCTTCGTTTGCGTTCCAGGCACTGATGCAACACCAATGCTCCAAAGCTGACAGGAATCCAGAGCAGCGAAAAAGGCAGGCAGATCTGGCCCATAAAATTCAGAGGCATGTGGCGGTAATCCCATACCTGATACTGCCGGTTCGCCAGCATGCCTACTGCAAGCTCCACAGCTGTGATGATCGCTGCGCCTGCCATGCAACGCCAGGGCAGGCAGAGCCGGGGCTTGACGCGATTCAGCTTTCCCAGAAGCAGGAAGCAGATGCCTCCTGCCAAAAACATGCTGATATGGCTTCTGCCTCGCCAGAGCAATTCCAGCCCCACATAGCCGAAGCCACCCAGCAAAAAGTGGGAGATCGTTTGAATTATACCCATATTCTTCACCTCTTTCCTATCATTTCCAAAAAAGTGAAGAAAAATGCAAAGAAATTACTTGACAAATGAAAAACTCTTGGGTATAATAACGAAGCTGATTTCGGCGGTGCCGGAATCTTTTGACCACACATGGCGGCATAACTCAGTTGGTAGAGTAGCCGGTTCATACCCGGTATGTCATCTGTTCGAATCAGATTGCCGCTACCAGGCCCGTTGGTCAAGCGGTTAAGACACCGCCCTTTCACGGCGGTAACATGGGTTCGATTCCCGTACGGGTCACCACAAAAAACCTAGACAAAGAGCTAGGAGCAACCCCCGAGAAATCTTCTTTCTCGGGGGTTTTGCTGTTTCTAGGGCACTAGATCAGCCCTACTAATGACATACCAAAACATATTAACGCTCATAAGACCGACACTTTGGGCAAATTGTTTTGACCAAACAGAAACACCTATTGCGCTCAGATAAACTCTGAAATGCAATAGGTGCTTTTTCATGCAGAGACAGACTGCTTCAGCAGTTGATAAACCTCGTGGGCCTTATCTTGGTAGTATTCAGAAATTGCAATATATTCTAAAAGGAAGAAGTGGTCTGCCAAATCTAAAACAGAAAGAGTATTTTCCTTCTTTCCATAATGAAGCAGTCTGCACATGATGTCAATATAGTCTGTCTGACAAGAAAATGCTTTGGGAAGAATAAAGCGAGATATAGTATCAAGGGTCTTCCCACTGTTTTTGATAATAATATTGATCTGTTGTGCGATGTAGCTTATCGCACAGCTTAGGATTGCTTTCTCTTTTCCGATAAATATCGTTTCATCAGTATCAACATTGTTTCCGTCTTTACGTTTGACAATATCCAGCGCCAATCCTTGCGTGACTAATATTGCTGCCACCTTGTGCCTATCTAAGTTCTGTACATTTTTATTCATATTTTCATCTTTGCATTTTTGATAAGCAGAGTCGCAAGCAGCTATATACTCATCTCTTAAGGATAAATCCATATATATATGATCTGTTTTGGTTGATAACTGATCACACTGTTGAGAAACAGCACTCCAAAAAGCTTTTGTTGTCGATTTCATAGTATGCCTCACTTCCAAGTATACAAAGCGTTCCCGATCCCCACAATATCAATTAGTTCAATGGGTCCTGCCGTGTGATCGCAAGGATTGGGGCCTCCATTATCTTGTGCTTTGGAAACATATAGGTTCTGGGTAACAATACTGCATTTATGTCTGTATTTACACAAATAATACACTGAAACAATTATTGCAAGCAAAACCAGTCCTAATGTGGCCAAACTTACAAAAATATCTATATCTCTCACGTATCATTCCTCCTCTTCAACTTTCTTGTGCGTCATATAAGCCAACCAACACATCTAATCCACCATCAATAAATGCGATTAGATAGGCAGCGACACTAAAGAAGCCATATGCTTCCCAGTGTCCATTAAAGATCGCATAAAGTACGAACACAGCGCAAAGCAGCAATGCCACAATATATATTACTATGCGGCGCCCCCATGGTGTTCCCCTTTGGTTTGAACATATTACAACTGCACCTGTGCCTTGGTTTTGCTGATTCTTCTCATTTTGCTTTGTTACTAGGTGTTTGTGACGAACTAGTGCATTGGTTAAAATCTGTGCTGTCCATATGATATTGATTGCAAACGACATCAAGTCTTTAAATACCAACGCTCTCAGAGATATCAAGGTATAACATGCAAGAAGCGTAGCTGGTGCAAAGAAAAGTTTATTCAGCTTGTTGCAGTTTCTATTATAGGTATACCCCATTTGGTCAAGAAAAAACTCTCCAATGCCTCGCACACACCGTGTAAACCATTTACCAGAGGCAGAGTTCAATGCCAAACATATCACCTCTCCTGCTCAAAGAAAATTAAAAGTAGTCGAATACCTCAAATTTAGGAAAGCAAACCGGGCAAGTCCAATCAACTTGCCCGGTAAAATTGTCATGTGAAAATTAGTCAAGCCTACTTGCTCACACGCTTTGCCCAATTCGACGACCGGACTAGCTCCACGGAACTCCTACTGGAATATCAGTAGCACCCTCACGCTTCTCAGCCAAAAATATACCATGCACATTTTAGCACATTTTGTACGGATAATGTACCACATTTCGATATGTTTTTCAAGTAGTTTTTTTAAAAAAGAGGGCTTATTAGGAAGAAAAATCCACAAAAACAGTGCATAATACCGCCCAAATATGCCTTGTTGCTGTTTCCAACCGCTTAGATCAGCGCAAACGCTCTGCTTTTGTATGCCAAAGTTAAAATTGTATTCTGGCACCCAGTCCTGACACAAGGTAGGTATCGGGAAATGATTATAGGGAATTTCGACCACAAGACAAAGGCGGTCTTTTGGGTATTCTCAAGGCAAACAGCTCTATTTGCTACTGCACCTTGCTCAAACTAGAATTTAATTGCAAATCAAAATTTAAGTGGACAGGGGTTCATTCGCTTGTCCGCTTTTTGTTTTCTGCTGATTTTGGTGGTAATTCAATAACTAGCTTTAACAGGTCTTCGAAGGAGATGGGATTATTTTCGCTGTTTATTTTCGCACATAAATCATCCACTGCTTTCTGTGCTGTTATTAAATCCGGGCAGTTTCGTACAGCATTTTCAAAAAGACGAATCTTTCTCCCGGTTGATTGAGCCTTATATCCCGAACCATGTTGCACCCAAATGTATCCCAAATTTTCAACAGTATTTATGTTTCCTATACCATACTCAAAATTCATTTTTGAACCGGGGATCACACTTTCTGCAAGAAAAGCTGACAAGTCTGTTGGATAGTTTGCGTACAGTTTGCCTCTACATCTTAACACTTTTCTACCAGCTACTTCCCCAGCCAGAACCAAGGAGTGGGATGCATGTGCAGTCATAACACTATTTACGCAGACTTCAACATTTCCATCCAGTTTACGCAAATCATTTTGTTGAAGTGCGTTTTCTATGACATTTTTCACGGTAGCTGCTGAATGATTGCTTCCAATACCTGCTTCTTGCTGATAAGTCTTAATTGTTACTTTTCCGGGATTGGGGACAGACGAAGCATAGTATATTGCTTGATACCATTGTTTGAGTTTTAAACTGCTTTTTTCAAAAACTGTACCCAGCCTTACGGACATTTTATACCCGCATTGCGAGCACTTATATGTACCTTCTTTTGTTTTATAGGATTTTTCGTTTTGGCATCGAGGGCATTTATGCCCGTTAGGAAAGCGCAATTTGTATAAGTGGGTTCTGCATTGTTCTTCCGTTCCAAATTGCGCTGTCCATGTTTCTTTCTCTGTAGCTTCGTGCATAGTCTCATCACCTACCAACAACAGTATATTGTACGACCTTAGTCCAGTCAAGTGCATTCTTGGTACGATGATCGATATAAGTTAGTGAAGGGGGGCAGTATTTCTAACCATTTTCCTATGCGATTGGTAAAAATAGTATAAACACCGTGCGATTAGCGTGCTCATGTGAAGTCCAACAAAGTACATCATTGGTACAGAAACCTTCATGATTGATATAAGGCGTGAGAGCCTATTAAACAGGAGGTACCTATGACAATGCACATCAGTAAGGAACAAGCACGAGAATTTGCAGCAGCCTGTTATGACCAAATCATCAAAGAAATCAGAGAAATTCAAACGCCAAAGGAGGAAATAACCAATGATGAACAAGAAAACAACACAGCAAAAGATTGAACAGGAGGTAAAGACTATGAAGAAAGTGGTAATTTACATTCGTCACACCGAGGGCTGTCCGCGCCCCAGTATTGAGGAACAAAGAAATGCCTGCCGCAAGTATGCGGCAGAGCATGGTTGTGTCATTACTAAGGAGTATATTGACTGTTCTTCCGGTGCTGAACGCAACCGTGACGCATTTGCTAAAATGATTCATGACAGCAAAAAGGAAGGGTTTCAAGGAGTTCTCGTATACAGTATAGACCGTTTTTTGCAAGATGCACAAACACTTGTTTTCTACACGGTTGCCTTGAAGAAAAGCGGAGTAGATTTGATTTCTGTTATCGAACCATATCATGTAGATCCAAGTATGTTACTGATGGAAAATTTACTTCAAGCCTTTGCCGAATACTACCGCCTAGAACAATCCGAGAAAATAAAGCGGGGCATACGGTTAGCAAAGGAACGCAAGGCCGCACTTGCGGCTGCTGAAAAGCAAGCTGTTCGTTGATATGTAACGGCAACTCCCATGCACACGAAGTGGGATTGCGGTTCCACTTGGGTGTTGCAGGTTCACATATACATTTCTTTTGCAAAGGAGATGGTGATTATGTAATTCTGTGAAACATCGGGTGCGGCGTTTTTGTAGAACTTCTGAAAGGAGAATGTGAAAATGAGCGGGGAACAGAAAAGGAAACCGTGTCCGTCTGCTGACAAGGATAGTCAGTGGAAGTCCATAGATTTCCGCGCGGCTAAATCCCATGTTAAGAAGCTGCAAACACGAATATCGGCCGCCCTGGGACAAGGAGAGCTTGATAAAGCTGAAAGGCTGATGTATATGCTGACGCATTCGTATCTTGCGAAGGTGTTTGCTGTACAGTGTGTATGTAATAAGAAGAATAATGATGCTAAGAAATTGACCACCTGCGGCGAGCGGCTGGATTTGGCGTTGACGCTCAGTGCCAGAGGTTATAGATCGGATGCAGTTGTCCGCAAGGAAATCCCGAAAGCAAATGGCGGGGTACGGATGTTGAGTATTCCGACTGTGCATGACCGGGCGATGCAGACACTGTATAGATTTGCGCTGGAGCCGGCGGCTGAGTTTCTCGGTGACGAGCATTCCTATGGCTTTCGTCCGAATAGGAATACTGCTGATGCCCTGTGCCGCTGTTTGGATGTACTGAACGGTGATAGTTGTCCGGAGTATGTCCTAGAGGGTGATATATGTCGATGTTTTGATAATATCAACCGTCAGTGGATTATGGATAACATTCCACTTGAAAAGAAAGTGCTGAGGCAGTTTCTTCATCGGATGTACAGACAGGATGGCAAGTTGTTCCCGGTCACAGAGGGCATACCGCAAGGTGCTTGTATCTCCCCTATGATATGTAACATGGTGTTGGATGGCATTGAGCCGCTTTTGAAACAGCACTTCGGTGATGCGGTGCAGTTTGTTC
The DNA here is from genome assembly GCA_045605575.1 of Faecousia sp. GTDB lineage: Bacteria > Bacillota > Clostridia > Oscillospirales > Oscillospiraceae > Faecousia. Next base: position 14,409 of record JAZUQE010000084.1, read on the forward strand.
GATATGCAGATGATTTTGTTGTGATCGGACATGACAGTCAAATCTTGGAAAGATCGGTTATCCCGGTGCTGACAGATTTTCTCTCTGTCCGTGGACTACATCTTTCTGAGGAAAAGACCGTTATCACGCACATCGATACAGGCTTTGACTTCCTAGGTTGGCGTATACAGCGGTATGGCAGACAGACAATTGCGACTCCCTCGGCCAAGAATATGCTATCCTTGAGAACAAAAGTGGAAAGTGTCCTGTTTTCCTCTTGGAGTAGCCGTAAGATGATGGAGGACAAGTTGAAATCCATAATCAAAGGCTGGGTGCATTATCATCGAGGGCTTGTTCCGCCGCAGTCACTCTACGAAGTGGAATACGACATAGTATCTCTTATTATGAATATGCACGGCGACAGAGCCTTGGCAGCTTTAGCAAGCGCACAATTTGTTTTGTAGTAGAAGTCCATGCCCCAGACGTGTGCATGGGTGCATGGCTTCTATCAGCCGCCAATCAAACAATTTTATCTTTATGGAGGATTCTCTATGTTTTTATATTTACCTGCCAGTCAAAGCAAGTCTACCCGGAAGCCAAACTCTGTTGAACTGCTAGGGTACGCACAAAATGAAATCGTACAGACAATTCAAGTTGTTCGTACCTTACCACCAGAGCAAAAGGAGAAATTGCGCACAGCCTATTACCTGCTGAAAGAGGTACAGGAGTACCTTTACCATGACCCTCGTGCAGTATAAGGAAACGCCGCCGGAGCGCGCCCCGGCAGCGTTTACAATATGAAGTCTATTACCCATCCAAGATTGCGGTATAGATATCGTCACCAACGGCAAATTCTACACCGAGTTTATCCGGCACTTCGGTGACGGAGATCGAATAACCACGAAGCTGCTTGATTTGACGGAGAAGCCGCCCGAAGTCTTCCGGTGTGAATATGCGCTTTTGAATCAACGGAACTGCGTTTGCTTTGATCGGATGCTTTACAAACTTTCTCATATCGGATTACCTCTACATGTAGATTTGAGCCGCCCCGCCACATCACTATGTTTTCCAAGTCAGAAAAGCAGCGCCGCCTATAGTGGTTCGCAGTATATTTGGCTCTGTAAATATCAAAGGTTTTGAAGGCAATTTTTATCCGGGCATAGTAAAACCCTGCACCGGGTCGATGCAGGGCGTAATATGCAGCCATATAAATTCTTTGGGCGGGGGGCTCCATGTGTCAGAACCCGGCGCACAGGCTCACACAACCGAGTACGGCGTTACTCTGCATCAATACCCAACAGAATATTGACCGCAGGCTGTAACTCCGGCTTTGCCCGGTATGCCATAATGACCTTGCGTTCCTGTGCGTTCAGTTCATCATCCACCAATCTTACATCCAACAGTTCACTTGGGGATACCTGCAAGGCTCGGCACAGAGCCGCCAGAATATCTGCATCCGGGCGGTTCAATCCCTGTTCCCAATTTGAAACACGATTGTTCTTAACACCGATCAGTTCTGCAAGCTGTTTCTGGCTCAGACCCCTTTCCTCTCTGTACTTACGGATTCTGGAACCAATTTCGTACTTCATGATAAATCACCTCAGCAATAATGATTATAAACACGAAATCTGAAAAAAGCAACACAAAATCACGAAATTCTGGATTTCTGTATTGACTTTACAGATTTCCTGTCTTAATATTATAATTATCACAGAATTTCTGGAAAGTCGGTGAAATAATGAAAGTCTATGAGAAAGTCCGGGCATATATCGAACACCACGGTCTCAAGCAAAAGGTTGTCGCAGAGAAAGCAGGTATTCCCAATACCACTTTCAATGCCATTATGAATGGGAAACGGACAATGTATGCGGAAGATTTGAGGGCAGTATGCCTTGCACTGAATGTCAGTCCAGAATTGTTTATAGACACACAGGGAGGAAACGATAATGATTAAGATGTACGGAACCAGCATCCATGCTGATCTACGGCAGGCCATAGAAGAAAACGGTCTTTCTTCAAAGTACCATCTTTTCAACTACAATGAAACCAATGTGGTTGCTGCGTTGGACAACGGAACAGCGAAGCTGCCAAGCGTAACTCCTTTTGCTTGTAGTAAGTACATCGTCAATCCTAAAGTGAGTACCTATCAAACTGTTGGGGCAGAGGGCGATGAAAAAACGAATACCTTTGATTTTACATCTACTATGCCAGTCAATTTATTTGTCCAGATCACAATATTGGCAAATAGCATTTCTGAGATCGAAGAAATGGAAAAGCTGCTGACGGAGAGATACACCCAAGGCCATAAACTGACTGTTACGGGATTTGATGGGCAGAGTGATACATTCCCGTTTGTGATGAAAACGGACAGCAAGAAAGAGATCGAACGCTCTGGCGGCGATTTCACCATTGCAGGGCAGCCGCAAAAGCTATACCAATCTATAATTCATTTGAGATGTGACCGTTGTGTTGAGGTTGTAAAAAGCTACTCCCCGACACAGGTGCAGCTTGATACAGATTTGCAGAAGCAGCTTGTAAAAAGAATCGTGGGACTGGACGCTACCAATGACCAGTTTTCTAAAGCCATTCAGAACAGCACCGGTCTACCCAATGATGCGATTGAGTATGCTCAGAAAAGTATTGGTGCTATTTCTGCTGCAAGAGAATCTCTTGTTAAAGCACTCAACCTCCCGGCGGCGTGTTCCAATCCTCAAATGGTTTCCAAACTGTATGCCATGGTAGATGCCGACAACTGCAATCTTCGTACTGCTATCGAAAAACTGGACAAGCAGGAAAAAGCTGCCGCCAGCAATCGTGCCGTAGCCCGGAACAGAGAAGATCAGATCCAAGCCTTGAAAAAAGCGTTGGATTTAACATCTCAAATTGCCAGTATCAAAATGCACCTTTCCTCTTTGCGGGCGCAGAAGTACGACCCAAAGCCCACACCGCCAGTATTGCAGCAAATCCCGAAGCCCCAATACCCGGAGATCAAGCCTACTGTACCGTTCTGGACTGCGGAACTTCTCCCTGCCCTTGTTTTCTGGCCGTGGATTCTCATTTACTACTTCGGTGGGTATCAGACAAAGCTAAAAGAGGAAACTGAGCGCATCCGTAACACGCCGGAGTACCAACAGCAGTGTGCCGCCATGAATGAAGCTGTCCGGCAACAGCAGAATGCAGCCGACGAGCAGTACCGCATGAAGCTGAAAGAGTATCAAGAGGTCATTCTTCCCAATTATGAAAAGGCTCTTGCCGAATGGACAAAAAAGAGGGACGCAGAGATCATAGAGCAAGAAGCCGCTTTGAGTAAAGCAGAACAGGAACTTGCTGCCCATTATGAAGTAACAAAGATCGTTCCCATCCAGTATAGGAAGATTGAAGCACTGCGGCATATTTACGATGTGATGAGGTCTTCCAATTACACCATTTTGCAGGCAATCGACGATTACAACCAGATGGTTCAGCAACGCATGGAAGCAGAACGGCTTCGTGTTCAGCAAGCTACCTACGAAGAAGAACGCAGACGAGCTGACGCAGAGGAGCGATATGCCGAAGCACAAGAAAGAGCCGCAGAAGCAGAAGATCGCCGCAGGAAAGAAGCCGAATATCAAAGCAGCTATCGTGAACCCTCTCGGTACGAAAAGATGAGGATGGAGAGAGAAGAAATTGAAAGAGAGCGGCGTAAGCAGAGAGCGTTAAAAAAAGACTACTATCAATCCTCTGGTTGTCTAAGGCGTGGTCTTAATGGAAAAAGCACTTGTGCAGGCTGCACTTTAGCACCACATTGCACACACTGTAAATAAGTACGTACACTCTCTAATTTTTAGCATCCGCAACGAGGGCTAATATCCGTTTGGCGTAACCGCTAAGCCACCCCTCTGAAAGTTTTCCATTGAACTTTCGGAGGGGTGTATTTTTATCCTCTGCACCGTATAAAAACAAACATCTCTTTTCGGTTATAGTTTTTCTCAGCAGGGCGCAGCCAGTTTCCGGGGTGATTGTGGTAGATTTCTATAAACGATACATGCAACACCGTTTCATTTATAGCCACCGGGTCAGATATTAACGAAGTATTAAGTGATTTGAATTGCTGTTGGTGAGGGATTATAATATATCCGTACACAAAAAAGAGAGGTCTTTGCTATGATTTACGGCTACGCAAGATGTTCCACCAATGAGAAGATGCAGGACATTAACAGACAAGTCCGGGAGTTGAAACAGCAGGGAGCAATCGACAAAGCCATCTACTTGGAGTACGAAAGTGGCACCAAGGAAGACCGTGCGGAGTTAAACAAGCTGCTGGATATTGTTCGCCCCGGCGATACCATTATCGCCACCGAGGTCAGCCGCATTACCCGAAGCACCAAGCAGCTTTGTGAGATCATCGAATTTGCCAAGGCGCAGCATATCAAGTTGATTATGGGAACATTCGTGGTGGATTGCAGCCGGGAACTTGACCCCATGACCGAGGGTATGCTGAAAATGATGGGCGTGTTCAGCGAAATGGAACGCAACATCATCAGCCAGCGGGTCAAAAGCGGCATGGATAACGCCAAGGCAAAGGGCAAGTCCATCGGCAGACCCGCCGTGACCGCCGATAACATCCCCGGCATCTTCTACAAGCACTATCGCAAGTATAAGAACGGCGAGATCAACAAAAAGGAATTTTCCCGGCTGTGTGATCTCTCCTATCCGACCATCTACAAATACTTATCTATCGTGGAGGGGAAAACTGCATGAATGTTAGCATCCATTCCAGAGAATCCATTGAAGCCCTACTCCGAGAGGGTCTACCATCCAATATGGCAATCATCAGCTTTTGCGACCCCATCACCGCCCGGACACCCAAAGGGTACAAGCCTGTGGACTATTCCGGGGTGACAAATCCTGTGTTTCAGATTGCAGTGCATGACATTGACCTAGAGATACTTCCCGAATATGGGCTTACTTATGAAAGCTATCTCCCCGAAGCGCAGCCGTTAGCCGCCTTTATACGCAAGGCAAATGCAGATGGTATTGATATCCTCTGCCAATGCGAATACGGGCAGAGCCGCAGTGCAGCCTGTGCAGCAGCAATTTTAGAATACTACCACCAAAGAGGCATTACCATTTTTGCTGATTATCGGTATTATCCCAATCAGCTTGTATTTCACAAAATTTACGATGCCCTATGCGGCAGAAAGGACGCATTAAAATGAATGATAAACTGACTTTATTTTTCGGAAAGACCAATCCCGAATTATCCAATTTCTATGTTGCACCCTTTGAGGTCGGCGGCACAGTCTACAATTCCAGCGAGCATTATTTTATGTATCAAAAGGCAAAGCTCTTTGACCCGGACGGGGATGCCATCAAGAAAATGGGCAACGATCTGACCCCTAACCAAGTAAAGAAGCTGGGCAGACAGGTCAAGAACTTCGATAGTGATGTGTGGGCAGAAAAAGGGCGGGTGCATATGTTCTACGCACTGACCGCTAAATTCACTCAAAACCCAGAATTGGGTGAACTGCTGTTATCTACCGGCTACAACCTTATTGGAGAAGCATCCCCCTTTGACCGCATTTGGGGCGTGGGTCTCGGCGTGTCCAAGCCCGGAGTATATGACCCGGCACAGTGGAAAGGCACTAACTGGATGGGTATTCTGCTGATGGCTGTCCGGGGGAATCTGCGGCAGGGTATTGACTGCGTAGGTGATTATTGTTGGTATGATGGTGATACCCTGTATTACCACTCCCAAGCCGGAAGAAATATCAAGGATGACTTGTATATCTGCGAGGATGGCAAGGTGAAGCCCAACTGGCCTGTCCTTATTGACCGCTTTTATAATCAGTCCATTGACGGCTACAAGGATATGGCAGATTTTGAATGGCATTTCGTATGTTCCACTCTCATCCATACGGGCGTGTTGGATTATGCGTACAGCCAAGGCATTGACGATTTTGAGGATATGGAGGATGCTAAATGAGGAAAAAGAAGAACAAAGAAATAGAAATCAAGAATGTTGTAATTTATGCCCGCTATTCCAGTGACAGGCAAAATGAGAAAAGTATTGACGATCAGATTGCAGTTTGTGAAAAATTTGCAGCATCACAAAATTATAATATTGTTGGGCGGTACTTCGATAAAGCTATGACTGGCAGAAATGCTAAACGACCAGATTTTCAGCGAATGATACGCGATAGTGAGAACCACTCATTTGATGGAGTATTGATATACTCTACTGACCGTTTTTCCAGAAGCAAGGGCGACCATGTATATTACAAAAAGGCGCTTGCGGAGAAAGGAATTAGAGTAATATCTGCAACCGAACCAATATCCGCAGATCCAATGGGCATTATAATGGAAAGCATGCTCGAAGGCTATTCCGAATACTATGTAACAAAGTTGTCAAATGATGTATCACGTGGAATGTATTCAAGGGCTAAAGAGGGTCTTTTCATAGGAGGGCCAATTCCTCTGGGATATAAAGTAGAGGGTGAAAAATATGCTGTTGATGAACCAAAAGCAGCGATTGTGCTTGAAATATTCCAGAAGTTTGCCGCAGGGTGGACATATCAACAAATGTGTAAAGATTTTAATGATCGTGGCCTAACAACTGCTAAAGGTGAGCCATTTAACAAGAACTCCTTTTTCACAATTCTGAGAAGCAAAAAATACCTCGGATATTATATCTATGGTGATGTAGAAATACCGGGAGGTATGCCGCAGATTGTTTCTGAGGAGCTATTCAGCAAAGTTGCAGCAAGAATGGAACTGAATAAGAAAGCTCCCGGAAGAAACAGAGCAAAAGCCGAATATCTGTTGACGCAGAAAATGTATTGTGGCTACTGCGGAGAAATGATGATTGGTCACAGTTCCAATAAAGTCAGCAAAAACGGCGTTATCTACAACTATTACCGATGTAAGGATGCAGGCGGTAAGCGACCCTGTAAAAAGAAAATGATTGGCAAGGACTATATCGAAGATTTGGTCATTAAGGAATGTAAATCACTTTTAACAGATGGCAACATTCGCCGCATTGCAAAAGAAATTATAAAAATAGCACAGAGTGACGAAGCTTTTGCAATACTGCGTGGGCTTGAAGCATCACTACAAAAACTTCAAAGAGAACAGAAAAACCAAATGGTGAATCTGCGTAAATGCACCAGTGATATCGTCCGAGATATGATAGTAGCCGATATAGAAAAAATCTCACTGGAAATAAAAGATACAGAACGGCAGATAAGTGTAGAAAAAGCTAACCATATAACGATTACAGAAGATCAGGTCATAGACCGTTTATCAAAACTGGCAGCAGGAAATATCCTTGATGTCACATATCGGCGGTCGCTCATTCGGATTTTTGTAAACAAAATTTACATCTACGACGATAAAATCACCATCACATTCAAAATTGGAGATGAAGAAGTCGAGATAACAAAGGAAATACTGGATAAAATTGAACGGGGTCTCGGAAACGAGACCCTTTGTTTCTCGGAAGCTACGGTTCACCATGAAATGAATCCCGATGCTTATGCATCGGGATTTTTTCATGTGAGCCGTACGGGAATCGAAGAGGCCGGCCCTGCAAAGCAGGGAAAAAACATGCCGGTGGCATGTTTTTTAGGCCGGGGGAGATTCCATTGCCTTTGCATGTGGCCCGCAGGGCCGGGAGCAAAGGCAATCACCCGGAAACGCACCAGCCAATATCCAGATGCAAGAGTGGAAAGGCAGAGTCCTACGTGGTCACCATGAAATGAATCCCGATGCTTATGCATCGGGATTTTTTCATGTGAGCCGTACGGGAATCGAAGAGGCCGGCCCTGGGCGGCTTAGTTGCACTCTGCTACCAGAGGACCTGCCAGCTCTTCCAGGAAGAACAGGCGGCCAGCCAGCGTGGGGATATAGGAAGAGGTGATCCAGGGGGTCTTGCCATAGCGCAGGGTCATCCACAGGGACATTCCCTGCCACTGCATGCCACGACCCAGAGTGCCGTCGGCACCGCCAATGGCGTAATCCGCTTGCAGGAACAGGCCGGGACCGATGGTATTGGCCCGGCAAGGCACCAGGGTGGTACGGGACTTGAAGCTGGTCAATGCGTTTTGCTCAACCGTCAGCGGATGAATCTTGGCACCGATACGATAAGGCGCAGACTCCCACTGCTCGACTGTGGCGTAATCGGCAGCGAAGGTGGGCTCCCAGAAAGCAATGTGGCACATTCTGCCGATGCCGTAGACCAGCACCAGCTTGGCCCCCTCGGCCTTCAGAGCCGCGATCTTGCCGGGATAGGTGGGCAGATTTTCCTTCGTAGCGAAGTTACGCTGGGAAGCGGGAACGGTCAGCTCACCCAAGGGGTTAAAGAGCGCCTGCTCCATGGCATACTGGAAGGAGCCGGGGTTATCGGAAGACAGGGTGTTGCCCTCGCCATCTGCCCACTCATCCATATTAAAGGTGTAGACATGGCTGCAGCTGACTTCCCACTCCATCAGAAAATAGACCACCCACTTATACATGCCCATGGGACCTACGGGCAGGATAAAAGCGATTTTCTGCTTCCTGTCAGCTGCCTGCTTGATCTGCATGGCGATCTCGTGACCCATATATGTCTCAAATTCGCCCAGGCTGGCACAGGGAACGGGTTGGAAGCCCGCATGCCAGTGGCTTTGCCGGGCGGTGATGGTTTCCGGACTATCGATGCAGGCATCGATCTTGTCAAAATCCCAACCGGCGGGATAAAAGCCCTCCAGAGCGGAGCCTTTGACGGTAGAATTGAAATTCATCACAGTTTCCTCCTTTTGATTACGGCAGATACCGTTTGGTTGTTCCCTTTAAATACACCTGGCACTGGCGGAAACCTTCTGCGTAGTCCGCACCGCATTGGAAGCCGCGGTAGCGGCAGCAGGTCTTGACCATATCCGGAAAGTCGATGTGATCGTGATCCCGCATCCAAACCACCTGGGATTCGTGGCACTCCAGCATTTGAAGCTTGGTATCGATGTACTCCGACACATCCACATACTCCGTGGGGTTGAAATTCACGCCGCAGAGAGTATCCATATAATAGATCGGCACCATTTTGGCCGCGCCGGGGACTGCAGTGTGGTAATTGGGCAGCGTGGCTGTAAAGCTGGCATCGAATACCAGTCGGGAGACCGCTGTGTGGTCGGGCATATAGTCGTTGGGATCGTGGGTGATGATAAAGTCGGGATCGACCTGCTTGATTACATCCACCACCTTATCCCGGGCCGCCTTGTTATTGTCATAAATCTGAAGATCGTCAAAACTGCTGTGGATGACCTCGATACCAGCCAGAGCTGCGGAACGCTCTGCCTCCTTGGCGCGGATCAGCGTCAGCTCATCCGGCGGGATCACCACATGGCCCAAATTGCCGCTGGACAGGTGACACACCACCACCCGATCTCCCCGGGCCTTACATTTCAGCAGCGTACCGGCGCAGGCGATCTCCATATCATCGGGATGGCAGGAAATGACAAGAACAGCATACATACACTTCCTCCTTTTTTCGGTTTCTATATGTATCATAGCATTTTGTTGTTTACAATGGAGTATCAAATCAGCTATAATATTTATATAATTGGACAGGGAGCGGAAAAATGGAGAATAATTATACACGTATAGTTTTTGAACCGGTGATCCGGGTGGATGCCATCATCACGCTGTTTTACATGGAGCTCTCCAAAAGCTTTGGTTATGGAGGGGAACGACACGATTTTTGGGAGATGGTGTATATCGACAAGGGGGAGATGATCTGCACGGCCGACAAGAACCGTTTTGTCCTCAAAAGAGGGGAGATGACCTTCCACCAGCCAAATGAATACCACAATCTTTCCGGCAATCATGCGGTGGCACCCAATGTCAGCATTATCACCTTTGCCTGCAGCAGTCCTGCCATGGAATATTTCACGGGTAAGATCTTCCGACTGACAGCAGAGGAAAAAAGCCTGCTTTCTATGTTGTTCGCCGAGGGACTTTCCTGCTATCGGCTGGAGGATGAGCGAGATCCGCTGCTGCAGAAGATGTGCAAGCGGGAGAATGCTCCCTTTGGCAGCAGTCAGATGACCCAAAATCTGCTGGAAGCCTTTCTGATCCGGCTGCACCGGCACACCCAGGTGCTGACCAAGACCATGCGGCGCAGCTATGTGATCGATGGTGTGGAGGTAGCCGGACCTGTAAAGGAGATCCTGGATTATTTATGCGAGAACCTCTACAGCAAACTCACCGTGGCGGACGTGGCCAAGCGGATAGGCAAAAGCGAAAGCAGTGTCAAGCAGCTGTTTGCTACATACCGCAAAGATGGTATCATTTCCTACTACAACAGCCTCAAGGTCAAAGAGGCCAAACGCCTCATCCGGGAAGGCTGCTACAATATGACCCAGATCTCGGACATGCTGCATTTCAGCAACCCCCAGTATTTTTCCCGCTGCTTTAAAACCGTCACCCACATGACTCCCAGCCAGTACAAAGCTTCGATCATCCGGTAAAAGAAAGGACTGCTGCAAAACGTAAGTTTGCAGCAGTCTCTTTTTTGATCTTTCGGATTTCGGTTTATCATACAGCTTCCTGTGGATACCTAGGGACAGCACAATGGCCGTCCTTTTGGATTACGCTGCGTGATCAATACCAATTGGCGTCGCGGGTGAAGAAAAAGCGGGGTGCGAAAGTGCACCCCCCGCTTTTGTAGGATCGTTTAAATGGTGATACCGGCCATGTCCAGAATGGCGGGAACGTTCTTCTCCGCGCCGATGGCCATGATATGCACACCGTCGCACAGCTTCTCGTCCTTGATCTTGGCGATCATCTCGGCAGCCATTTCCATACCCAGCTTCATGGGCAGGCCCTTGACGCCCTTCTCCTTGCCTTCGGCAGCGGCAGCGGCCAGACGGTCGATCATGTGCTGGGGCACATCGATGCCGGGGACGTTTTCATTCATGTACTTGGCCATACCGGCGGCCTTCAGAGGAATGATACCGGCCATGATGTGCGTCTTGATGCCGGCGGCATCCACCTTGTCCAGGAAGCGCTTGAAGGTGTCCAGGTCGAAGATGCCCTGGGTCTGAATGTACATGGCACCGGCTTCTACCTTCTGGCGCAGCTTGTTGATCTGCAGGAAGACAGGCTCGTAGACGGGGGTGACGGAAGCACCCTTGTAGAACTTAGGTGCGCCGCCGGCGATCTCGTTGCCGCCGCAGTCACAATTGGTTTCTTCCATCTTGGAGAGCATCTTCAAAATGCCCACAGAGTCCAGGTCATAGACAGGCTTGCTGTCCTTGCAGTCGCCGACCACGGGGTGGTCGCCGGTCAGGGCCAGCATGGTGTCGATGCCGAAAGCAGCGGCAGCCAGGGCATCGCCCATCAGAGCCATGCGGTTACGGTCGCGGCCGGTCATCTGCAGGATGGGCTCTACGCCTGCCTGCTTCAGCTTGATGCACAGGCCCAGGCCGGTGGCCTTCAGACTGGCAGACTGCATATCGGTGACATTGACACCGTGGACCTTGCCGGACAGAAGCTCGGCAGCTTCCATCTGCTCGGTAAAGTCATAACCCTTGGGGGGCGCCATTTCGGCGGTTACGCCGAACTTGCCGCTTTCCAGCGCGTCTTTCAACATACTCATTACTTCTTCCCCCTCAAGCTGATGGTTCTGGGATAAGCATAGGCAGCATAGCCCTTATCCTCGCGGGTCTGGGTCAGCTTCTCCAGCTGGCCGGTAGCTTCCAGACGGTTGTAGATCTTGATCCATGCGCAGTCATTTTCGGGATTGACCTCGCACTTGCCATTCTTCTGGCCGCCGCAGGGGCCATTGACCAGGCTCTTGGCACACTGGGTGATGGGACAGACAGCGCCGGTCTGGCCCAGAACGCACTGACCGCAGAAACGGCAGGCTTCTTCCCACACGCCGAAACGGACGGCCTCGCCCAGGTACATGGTGTTGTTGGACGGATACACGGGCTTATCGTTGGCATTCTTGGCAACGCACTGCACGCCGTCGCCGCAGGACATGCAGATGACACAGTCCGGGTTTGCGGCGTTGATGGCCTTCATCTTGGCCTTGACGCCCAGGTTCATGCAGCAGTAGTCGCAGATGGTAGTGGCGACTACCTTCTTGCCGGCTGCTTCCAGGACCTTTGTCAGCTCGTCGATCTGGGGTTGACCGCCGGTCTGGCAGGCGGTGGCGCAGCTGTTGCAGCCGACGATACCAACGGTCTTGGCATCGCCAACCATCGCCATTACTTCTTCGATGGGTTTTTTCTGTGTAATAATCATGTTGAGCTTCTCCTTCCGCGTTCTTAACGGTTTCCAGGGAATTGCTTCCAAAGCCGGGGAAACCCGGCAAAGTATCACTCTTATTATAGCGCATTCGTCGGGAAAATCAATAGCCACCGGGAAAATCACAATGGCATTGGGTCAGTTTTTTCCGCTGCAGGAGCTGGATGAGAGCCCCTGCGGAGGTAATCGTTTTGCGGTTATGATAAGATTTGATGGTGTTGGCTGTCGTAGAAGAAAATCCCATAACCGGAGCCGTGGTCGCCACCCTGTTCCATGTAGGAAAGGAAGGCACGGCGAAGCCGGTTGTCGGCAGGGAAATTTTCTGTAGACCCTTGGTGCATATGGCCGAAGACACGCCAGCAATCGGAAAAGGTTTGTGAAATCTGGTCGGAATAGAGAATGCGGAACATTTGGGCAAAGCGCTGTAGATTACTGCCCTCCGGGAAAACCCGGGCGCAATAGGGGGGATACAGCAGCCAGCTATGGCAGACCACAGGCAGAGGGCCAGGGAAGTGGTTAAGGAAGAAGGTGTGGGCAAGCCGCAGGGAGTCCATACAGGCCTGGGGAGTCAGTTTGCCGTTGGCGTTGATATGCAGGGACAACACCGGATCGCCCCGGCGCAGGACCTGGTTCCCCAGGGCATAGGTATCTGCTTCAAAGCCGGTGACCTCGTAATACAGCCGCCCGATGGAGAAGACCTTCAGATCAAAGAACAGAAAAAACCATTGGGAAAATACACCGCAGACGCCGTAGACCTGCTTACACTCCTTCACCTTTTCCGGAAGATCAGACAAGGATGTAAATAGCATTTCTTCCGGCAGGCCATGGGCCTTGTAGCGCGCGAACAGATAGGGAATCAGCTGCAGCCAGGAAAGCAGGTTGAGGATATAGGGGTTTTCTTCCTCCGGAAACAGGGCGATGGCGGCGGCAACGTAATTTTTAGCGCGGGTGTAGGCGTTTTCCCGCTCTTCGCCGGGATAGGGAGCAAGCTCAGAAGCGCCGAGGGTGGCGGTATAGTGTTCACCCAAGGGGGCCAGGGCAGGGCCGTATTTTTGAAAGCAGTCTAAAATATAGGGGATGTCTCCGGCATCAAAGCCGATTTTTTGAAGTAGTTCCTGATTCAGCATAGCGATATACCTCCCAAACATAGGATACCACCCAGGAATTTGCTGTCAAGGGTATGAAAAGAGAAATGCGGGCAGAAATCCTGTATTTTTTACAGATTGTAAGCTTGCCCGGACTTGCGGTGCACACCATTCCGCATCCGGCCCGGCTTCGCCCCGGGGGAAGGCAAGGCGGCTGTGGAGCAAACTGGCCGCTAAACCCAAATTTGATGGAATTCACATGAATCGGGCGGACACATGGTCCGCCCGGTGGGTATTCGAAAAGGAAGCTGGATCATGGATCGACTCTGCTGTAGCACTGACTGGCAGCATCGGGGATCCGGTTTATTTTTTCAGGACGTTCCGGAAGTGCTGTGGCATATCCCAGAACGAATACAGCCGGGACGGAGGAAACCGGAGATGAGGCACGCACATTTTTGAGGGTATGGAATACCATGGAATGAGCGGCTCAGCCGCCAATCCTATTTCCTGGAGGTATTCTTTATGTGTAACAACAACGGTTTCTGCGGCGGTAACTTTTGCTGGATCATCCTGCTGATCATCCTCTTCTGCAACTGCGGCGGCAACAACAATTGGCTGGGCAACGGCAACTGCGGCTGCGACAACAACTGCGGCTGCTGCTAAGCGGTAAATACGGGCCACCCCAATCGGGGTGGCCTTACGTTTATGCAAATGCAAAATTTACTAAATTGGGCATTGAAATATGTGCACTCTTCGTGTATAATGACTCTATGACTGTGGTGAAACACACCAAGCAAGCAGTGGAAGGAGTTTCCTTCCCGAAAGGAGTATGATCAACCATGTACACAGCAAACGCCATTCGCAACATTTGCCTTCTGGGCCACAGCGGCAGCGGTAAGTCTGCCCTGGCTGAAAGCCTGCTCTACATGACCGGTGCCATTGACCGGATCGGCAGAAACGCCGACGGCAATACCGTTTGTGACTATGATCCCGAGGAGATCCGCAGAAATATTTCCATTTCCGCGTCCCTGGTCCCCCTGGAGTATCACAATGCCAAGATCAACGTGCTGGACACCCCCGGCGCTTTCGACTTCTCCGGCGCGGTCATGGAAGCCCTGCGGGCTGCTGACGCGGCCATCATCGTCTGCTCTGCCAAGGACGGCATCACCGTCGGTTTTGAGAAGGCGTGGAAGTACTGCGAAGAGCGGAATATGCCCCGCTTTGTTTACATCTCTAAGGTCGACGAGGACAACTCCGACTACAACGCTACCTTCGATGCGCTGCGTGAGAAGTACGGCAATAAGATCGCTCCCGTTGTGGTTCCAATGTGGAACAGCAGCAAGAAGGTTACCGGCATCATCGACGTGCTGAACAAGCGCGCTTAGGAGATGCAGAATCTGAAGCGTGTAGAGATCGAGGTTCCCGCCGATAAGGAATCTGTGATCGAAGTGTTCAACGATGCCTTGAAGGAATCCGTCGCTGAGACCAGCGAGGAGCTGATGGACAAGTTCTTCGGCGGTGAGGACTTCACTTATGCCGAAATGATCAAGGGCCTGCACCAGGGCGTTATGGACTGCAGCCTGTTCCCCGTGCTGTGCGGCTCCGGCTACAGCTGCCTGGGCAGCCTTATGCTCATGGACCCCATCATCGACCTGCTTCCCAACCCCGTGGAGGGCACCTACCACAAGGCCACCACCGCTGACGGCAGTGTGGAGGAGTTCGTGGTTTCTCCCGGCGGCGTTCCCTCCGCTTTCGTGTGGAAGACCGTCTCCGACCAGTACGGCAAGTACCCCTACATTAAGGTCCTGTCCGGTGAGATCACCTCCGATACCACTCTGGTCAACGCCCGTACCGGCGAGACTGAAAAGCTGGGCCGTCTGTACGCTGTCTGCGGCAAGAAGTACACCGAAGTCAAG
>JAZUQE010000085.1:0-2792 GCA_045605575.1 Faecousia sp.
TCTTCGCCATCCCCGAAATGGGCCGCTTCTACCGCCATGTGCTGATCCAGAAGCGCTATCCCCATCACGGTGCTGTGGCGTTCGGCCACTATGGCAAGGCTCTCTTTGAAGTCTTCAAATATCTGGGTGTGCAGGATATTGCCTACAACCAGCCCGAGAGTCTGCCCTATGCCACCGAAAACCCCTGGGGTTAATCGTTATGGCAAAGACTTATCTTGGCATCGAGCTTGGTTCTACCCGAATCAAAGCCGTTGCCATTGACGATAACCACGTTCCTGTTTCTTCCGGGGATTACACATGGAAGAGCACCTACGAAAATGGGATCTGGACCTATGATTTGGGTGATGTCTGGCAGGGCCTGAAAACGGCCCTGGCTGGAATCCGGAATCCGGAAGATATTGCAGCCATGGGTATTTCCGGCATGATGCATGGTTATCTGGCATTCGACAAAGACTGGAATCTGCTTGTACCGTTTCGCACCTGGCAGAACACTATCACAGGTCAGGCTGCCGCTGAATTAACGGAGCAATTTGGCTTTAATATTCCTCAGCGTTGGAGCATCGCCCATCTGTATCAGGCAGTTCTAAACGGCGAGGAGCATGTGCCCCAGATCGCGCACATCACCACTCTGGCAGGCTATGTCCACTATATGCTGACTGGCGTCAATGCCATCGGCATCGGTGAGGCTTCCGGTATGTTCCCCATCGACAGCGAGAAAAACTGCTATGATGAAGAAATGCTGGCTAAGTTCAATGAGCTGCCTGTTATTAAGAACCAGCCTTGGAAGCTGATCGACATTCTGCCCGGTGTACTCATGGCAGGTGAGGAAGCAGGTAAGCTGACCGAACAGGGTGCTGCAACGCTGGATAACCTGCTTGCTCCCGGCATTCTCTTTGCCCCTGCAGAGGGCGATGCAGGAACCGGCATGACTGCTACCAATGCGGTTGCTCCCAGGACCGGTAATGTTTCTGCCGGTACGTCCATCTTCTCTATGGTGGTTCTGGAAAAGCCTTTGAAGAAGGTATACGAGGAAATCGACCTGGTAACGACACCCACCGGCAAGGCCGTTGCTATGGTTCACTGCAATAACTGCACCAATGACTCTAACGCATGGGTTGCTGTGCTGAAAGAAACGGCAACTTTGTTCGGCGCAGATCCTTCCAACGGCGAAGTTTACACCAAGCTTTATGAGAAGTCTCTGGAAGGCGATCCCGACTGCGGCGGTATACTGGTCTGTAACTACATGGCAGGTGAGGGCGTAACCCATCTGGACGAGGGTAGACCAATGGTGGTGCGCCGTCCTGACAGCAACTTCACTCTGGCCAACTTCTTCCGTGCTCAGCTCTATTCCACTATGTCCACTTTGAAGATCGGCATGGATATTCTGGCAGAGGAAAAGGTTGCTATCGACAGCCTTACCGGTCACGGCGGCCTGTTTAAGACTCCCGTTGTAGGACAGAAGTACATGGCAGCTGCCTGCAACGCACCTGTAACCTGTATGGAAACCGCAGGTGAAGGTGGCCCCTACGGTATGGCTCTGCTGGCTGCTTACATGGTAAATAAGGGCGAAGAAACGCTGGAAGAATACCTGAATGCCCATGTCTTCGCGGATACCAAGGGTACGACTCTTGCACCCGAGCAGACAGATGTGGACGGTTTCAATACATATATCGAACTGTATAAGCAGCTTCTGGAAGTGGAGCGCAAGGCTGTGGAGGTTTTGTAATGCTGGAAAACTTAAAAGAAATCGTATGCAAGGCCAATCTGGAACTACCCAAGTATGGCCTCGTAACCTTCACATGGGGCAATGTGTCCGGCGTAGACCGAGAAAAGGGCCTGATGGCCATCAAGCCCTCTGGTGTGGAATATGACAATATGACCCCAGAGGATATGGTGGTGGTATCCCTAGCCACAGGTGAAACGGTGGAGGGCAAATGGAAGCCTTCTTCTGACACCGCAACCCATGTGGCACTATACAACGCCTTCCCCAACATTGGTGGCATCGTCCATACCCATTCCCGTTGGGCAACTTCTTGGGCGCAGGCAGGCCGAGGCATCCCTGCCTACGGCACGACCCATGGCGACTATTTCTACGGTGAGATTCCCTGTACCCGGAAGATGACACCCGAGGAGATCGCAGGTAAGTATGAGCTAGAAACCGGTAATGTGATCATCGAAACCTTTGAAGGTAAGACTGCCGACGATATCCCGGCAGTCCTGGTTCACTCCCACGGTCCCTTTACTTGGGGCAACGATCCCCACAATGCTGTCCATAATGCTGTTGTGCTGGAAGAACTGGCATTCATGGCATTCCACACGGAAGCAATAACACCGGGCAAAGAGACCATGCAGCAAGAACTGCTGGACAAGCACTACCTGCGCAAACATGGTAAGAACGCATATTACGGACAAGGCTAAAGCAATTTATCTCCCGCCGGAACATGGGCGCGTGTTCCGAAAATGCACCGCCGCAGCGGCGCATGACGCATGAATTTCTCCCGTTCCAATGAATGCGGCATACGAAATCCCAAGTCGGAGGCCAAGCGGTCTTAGGAAGACAACACCCACAGCCAACTCCTTGGCCCACAGAACGACATGGCTACGATCCGACTTATCCTCCAGCAAGGAGAGGAAAACTGTGGGGATTTCGTATGCCGCATTCATTGGAACGGGAGAAATTCATGCGTCATGCGCCGCTGCGGCGGTGCATTTTCGGAACACGCGCCCATGTTCCGGCGGGAGATAAATTGCTTTAGCCTTGTCCGTAATAAGCATTCTCACCATGCTTACGC
>JAZUQE010000086.1:0-6719 GCA_045605575.1 Faecousia sp.
GGAAAACGGATTAGTTGTACATGATCCAAAATCACCGCCGTTTTCCCCTTTGGAATCCCCTCTGGCCATTTTCCGTGGGATTTAAGAAGATTTCCGAAGGAAATAACACGATTATCGCCTTGCGGCGATGAAATTCTTCGAATTTCGCGGGCGTGTTGCAGAGCGCAGCGAATCTTCTAATTCTATGATTGCCGGTGGCAATCATACCTCTTCTAAAGGTTGCCGCCCCTACGGTTTTTCGGTGTGTGAAACACACCGAAAAACTGAAATTTGTAAAAATTCAGCCCGGAAGTTCGCTTCCGGGCTGATTCATTGATCGTCTAAACAGGGAAAAGAAGCGCTTTCTGCGGCCTTCTTAAAATGAGATGAAGTCCGTCTTCTGCTGCAGAGGCAGCACGATCCACTCACCATTGAAGTGAGGCGCCATCACCTCGCCCCAGATAGCCCGGGGACTGTCGTGGGTAGGCAGACCCGGCGCATGGGGCTCTGTCTCCGGCTCATTGGGATTTTCGGAATAGAAGATCAGATTGTCTCGGAACAGATAGATCACGCCGTAGCGGTTGCCGTCGCCGGGCAGCTCCTCCTGGAGCTGATAGTGATAATAGATATAGCTGGAGATCTTGTCCGGCAGCAGGCGGCACTGGCGCACGAAGGGTTCCTTGTTCGCCAACTTCCGGCTCCACTGCCGGGCGTTCATAGGCTTGGAGTAATGGAAAATCTCACTGGCCCGATCCCAATACATGCCATCGGGAAACGCGACCAACGGGCCTTCTGCCAGGTTGTTGGGGTCTACGGTTTCGGTGTTAGCCTCTACATACAGATACAGCCACCTGTCATTTCGGGAAAGACAAGTGTAGCAGCCGGTATTTTCCTTCAATATCACCTTTTCAGGCTCCTGGGAGTAACCGGCAAACAAAAAACGGTAGATCATTTTCTTACCTCCACACCATCGGCATCTTCCACATACAGTTCCGCACGGGTGTCTTCCTTCTTATACGTCAGCTGCACATTTTCCAGCTTGATATTCTTCGCATGGCGGATGTACACACCCTTGGCGGGCACGGGATCGAACCGGTGGAACTCCGGGTACATATCTGCCATTTCCCGGACATGATATTCCGTCCTTTCCTCGGTGAAGCCACCAGGCAGATCCAGCTGCAGATTGCGCAGAGTGATGCCCTCCACTTTCCGTTGGGGAATGCCGGAAATGAGAATGCCGCCCAGGGCTTCGCCCCAGTCTTCTCCAAAATAGAAGCCGTGCAAGGGTGCCTTTACTACATCTGCCTGAATATTCTCAATGAGAATATTCTCCATACCGGAAATATTGGGGTTCTGCTCGCCGAAGTATACCCGGTTGCGTCTGCCGTTGGCAATGAAGATGGGGCCGGTGCAGTTGACCATTTTGATGTTGCGCACCACCACATTGCGAACAAAACCGCCGTCCACAGGGACGATCTTGATGCCGCCGCCCATCACATCGTAGAAGTAGCTGTCCTCTATGATGATGTCCGAAAAATCACCGGCGGACTCTGTGCCGATCTTGAAGGCACCCCAGTTGGTAGAGATCCGGCAGTTTTTTGCGTGAATATTCCGGCAGGGGTTGACGGAGGTGGTCTTCAGACAGATAGCATCGTCACCGCAGTTGATATCACAGCCGTCGATCCACACATTTTCGGAGGCATCGATGTCAATGCCGTCGTTATTTTCCAGACCCCGGTTGTAAATGCTCACCTGTTCGACATTGACATCTTTACAGCGGTCGATATGCAGACACCAGCATACGGAGCCCGTCAGATGAACGCCCCGCACCGTAATATTGCGGCTCTTCTCCAGTTTGAACAGGAAGGGACGGTCCATTTCATAGACTACATGTTTGCCGTTTCCGTTGATGGTACCGCTGCCTTCTACCGTGACATTTTCCACATCATAGGCAATGATCAGCGCCTTGCCCCGGGTGACGCCCACCGCATCCACGAAGGGGGAATAGGCAAAATAATCCTCCATGCAGGTAGATCCGAGGATTTCTGCCCCTTCCTCCAGGATCATATGCAAGCCGCTCTTCAGCAGCAGCGTGCCGGTGTAGTAAGTACCTGCACAGATCACCAAAGTCTTTCCCTCGGATGCGCAGGTATCAATGGCCCGCTGAATGGCGGCAGTATCCACACTGACACCGTCACCCACAGCGCCGAAGTATTTGACATCTATTTTCTCCATATTGCTTCCTCCATGCAAATAACCCGGCAAAAGCAGGACGCTGTGCGCGCCTGCTTCGCCGGGCAGGATCTAATTTTTCTTTTTCCAGCGGCGGTCGCCCTTGTAATTGAACATCACCAGAACGACCAGATCCACGATCACAATACAGGCCACGATAATGCCCAGCTCCCAAAGCAGGCATTCTACGGTCCGGTCCGCCATGACCATCATATCCTGGCCCCGAAAATTACCAGCGATCAGAAACATCACGATGCCCAGGATCAGTCCCACTGCCGACAGCACGATACCGCCTAAACGCTGGGTAAACCGCCATGCCTCCACGCTGCCCATGCCGAACCAGAAGCGCCAGCCGGCAGAATGGTTAGCCTCCTTGGGAGGCAGCAGCAGATACCACAGGCCGAAAAACAACATGCCCACCGGTGCAGCCAGTATGCAAAGCCTGCAAAAAGTCTCCACCCATCCGAACATAGTGGTGACCTCCGGTATGAAACTTGCGGGGTCAAAATTATTAACCAGATCCACCAGATCCTGAATCAAGCTGTTGGTATCCATTTAAGACTCCTTACTTCTCCTCCAGGTACTTATTGATCTCATGGATGAAACCGCTGACGTCCTGGAAACGGCGGTACACAGAGGCAAAGCGGATATAAGCCACCTCATCAAGGGGCTTGATCCGGGCCATGACCATCTCACCAAGCTTGTCGGTGCTGACTTCGCGCTCCAGTGTATTCTGAATGGTTTGTTCGATCTCCGTAGTGATGCGGTCCAGGTCGGCTACGTCCACCTGCCGCTTATCAAATGCCCGGACCATGGAATTGAGGATCTTGTTCCGGTCAAAGGCCTGGCGGGAGCCATCCCGCTTGACCACGATGATGGGCAGACTTTCCACCACCTCATAGGTCGTAAACCGGCGCTGGCAGTTCAGACACTCCCGGCGGCGGCGAATGCTCAAACCGTCTTCACTGTGTCTGGAATCCACGACCTTGCTTTCCTGGTCTCCGCAAAAAGGACACTTCATAGAAGATCCGCTCCCTCTTTTTTTTGATTCTCTCATTATAGCAGAACTGAATACAACTGTCCAGACCCTTTTTATGCGGTAATTCTTTAAAAAGTGTTTACATTGGATGACTTGTCTTTTCAAAGAAATTGGGGTAAAATAATGGTAATATTTTCTGGAGTGGTGCTATGAAAGACTCTTTGTTATATAAGCTCTGGGGCGGCTGGTTTATTGTTTGCGCCCTGCTGGGTTTTATTCCCCAAGCCGAAGGGCTTGGGCGCTTTGCGCTGGTGCTGGCGGCGGTGATCTTTTTTGTTCCCGGCGCGGTGCTGCTCTACCGGGGCATCCGGGTGGAAAACACAGGGCGGCTGAAGCTGATCCGCAATCTTTCGGCCATTTGGCTGGGGACCGCTTTGCTGATGCTGGTCTTGAATTTTCTTTCCGTAGGTGCCAGCGAGGCTACCGGCCAGTCTCTGTATGGATTCATGATCATTTTGACCGCTCCCATGGTCTGCGGCCAGTATTGGATCATCAGCCTGTTCGGTTGGGCCATCTTACTCAGCACCAGCCTTTCGTTTTTGCGTAAATTTCGCCGGAATCAGCAGTAGAATCGGGATTCTACCGCCGGGAGAGTAAAATCCGGGTATCTTCGGGTGACTTTTGGTCCCCACTTGGCTATTCTATTTGCATTATAAAGCAAGGAGTGTTCCCATGTCCTATCAAATTATTACCGATTCCTGCTGTGACCTTCCCCGGGAAGTGGCTTCCCAGCTGGACATCCACTGCGTTCCTCTGACCTTGATGTTCCGTAACCGGGTCTGGGAGGACACCACCGGCGAAGGGCTGAAGGCCGTTTATGATGGCCTGCGCACCGGCGAAAGTGCTACCACTGCCGCTGCAAATCCGGAAAACTGGAAGGAGGCCATGGAGCACATTCTGGCCCAGGGCAAGGACCTTCTGGTTCTGGCGTTTTCTTCCGGCCTCAGCACTACTTACCAGTCCGCCGCCATTGCCGCGGCAGATCTGCAGGAAGCATATCCTCAGCGGCAGATCAAGGTAGTAGATACCCTCTGCGCCTCCATGGGCCAGGGCCTGCTGGTCTGGTATGCCTGCAAGAAGCAGCGCGAGGGGCAGTCTCTGGAGGAAGTCTGGCAGTGGTGTGAAAATAACAAGCTGCATCTTTGCCACTGGTTTACGGTGGATGATCTGATGTTCCTGAAACGGGGCGGCCGGGTCAGCGCAGCCACTGCTGTACTGGGAACCATGCTGAACATCAAGCCTGTCATGCACGTGGATGACGAAGGCCACCTGATCAAAGTCTCCACTGCCCGGGGCAGAAAGGCTTCCATCGAAGCACTAGCCGCCAAGTTGGCCGCTACCGGCCTGCCCGGCGAAAATGAGACCGTTTTTATTTCTCACGGTGACTGCCAGGAGGAGGCGGAATACCTTGCCGCCCGGCTTAAGGAAAAGTGCGGTGTCAAAGAAGTCATCATCGGCTATGTGGGTGCGGTCATTGGTTCCCATTCCGGTCCCGGCACCATGGCTCTGTTCTTCCTGGGCAATAAGCGCTGAACCTCTTTCATAAAAAAGCCCATGCGGCCAGCTTCCTCAGAAGCACCCGCATGGGCTTATTGCTTTGCTTCAGTCCAGGATCTCCATTAATCTGCCGCAGCAGAAGGGGACCACTTCGCCGGCCTTTACATGGACGGTCTTATTGCAGGTGACGCAATATACGTCGGTGTCGTAAGGTGCCCGAATCTCGGGGATCTCCTTCTTCTCCTGCTCGGTCAATCCCTCGATATGGAAGGAAGCAGTCTTATTCTCACTGGGAACATATACGCCGATGGGCTGCAGAGATTTGTTGCTGCCCACACAATTGCCCAGCTTGATCCACAGGGCTTCCAGTTCGGCAGCCTCCGCGGCATGCTCGGGGGTAAACTCTACAACGTCTTTGTGAATACGAATTTTCATAAAATACCTCCTTTATGGAAAACCGCCGGTCCCCGGTACGAGGACCGGCGGTCAGTCAATCGTCGGTGATTCTTACTTGAAGTAGCGCTTCAGCAGACCTTCCAGGGCGCGGCCATGTCTCGCCTCGTCGCGGGCCATTTCATGAACAGTGTCGTGGATGGCATCCAGGCCGTTAGCCTTGGCGACCTTGGCCAGGTCGAACTTGCCGGAGGTAGCGCCGTACTCGCAGTCGACACGCCATGCCAGGTTCTGCTTGGTGGTAGCCTTCATATTGGGCTCCAGGTCCTCGCCCAACAGCTCAGCGAACTTGGAAGCATGCTCAGCCTCTTCGTAAGCTGCCTTCTCCCAGTACAGGCCAATCTCAGGATAGCCCTCGCGGTGGGCGATGCGGGCCATGCACAGGTACATGCCGACCTCGGCGCACTCGCCGTTGAAGTTGGCGACCAGCTGCTCGAAGATAAACTTCTTGTCTTCCTCGCTGATATCGGGGTTGTTCTTCACGGTCTTGGCATAGACGCCGTACTCATGCTCGGCAGCCAGCTTGCCCTCTTCCATAACCTTGAACTTAGAACCGTCAACCTTGCAGATGGGGCACTTAAAACCCTCGGGCATAGCCTCTGCTTCGTGAACATAACCGCAAACGGGGCATACAAACTTTTTCATAATCTTTTCCTCCAAATTTATAATTGTTGATTGTTGTGAATTATTTGATTAGCTTTTTTGCTATGTTTCTTTTTTTATTACTCCTCTTCCTCGAACAGATCAGGACCTACGCCGCACAGGGGGCACTCGTAATCTTCGGGCAGCTCATCACCTTCGTAGACAAAGCCGCAGACCGTGCATACAAACTTTTTCATACCATTTCACCTCCTTGATTTTTGGATAAGCATTCCCGGCAAAGTCCGGTGAAGCTGAGCTGGCAGCCGGATACATTACAGCCGATGCAGGTCTCTGCCTGGCTTTTCAGATCATCCGGTGCCTGCACAGGATGCAGGTCGATGACCGCATCGCAATCGTTGCAGATAAAGTGTACGTGGGGACTTGTGTTGGCATCGAACCGCTCTACACCGCCCACAGTTGCCACGCTCATTGCCAGACCCTGCTTTTTAAAAAGCGTCAAGTTCCGGTAGACCGTGCCCATGGACAGATCCGGGATCTCAGCCTTCAGATCGGTGAAGATCTTCTCTGCGGAGGGGTGCTCCGTGGACCGGCACAGGTAGGCGAGGATGGCGTTGCGCTTGCGGAAGTTTTTTGTGTTGGTTTCCATGGGGTCACCTCTTTCTGTTTTCTATTTGCGAATGATTCTTATTTACATCTAGAATATATCACGGGCTTCTTCATTTGTCAATAGGGAATTTTAAAAAAGTTGAATCTATTTTAGAAGTGTCCTTATATCAAAAGGTGCTGTCTCAAAATGATTTGAAAGAATCATATGAGGTAGCACCTTTTTCTTTTGTTTTGCAACAACGAAGTTGTGGAAAAAGTATCTCAAAATTCGAAAAACAGCGCACTAAATCTGAGGGGCATTTCTGCCTCT
>JAZUQE010000087.1:0-4843 GCA_045605575.1 Faecousia sp.
CGACTTCCCTGGATTGCAAGCAAATTTTTCCTTCTCCGCACCCCGTAGGGACGGCCACCGGCCGTCCGACTCCCCTTGCCCCCCGCATTTATGAGGGGGGTGGCGCTAGCGCCGGGGGGAGTTTGTTGTGAGCGTCGTCTCCCCACCCGCTTCTATAGGGGAGGGTCTTGACCCTCCCATGTTCCATCCCCCTGCGCACCACATATGCTCCCGTAGGGACAATGCGCTTTTCATGCGCAGCTGGTCTGCCGCAGGATCTCCTTTTTCAGCCGCAGCATGATCCGCTTTTCCAATCTGGAAATATAGGATTGCGAGATCCCCATTTTCTGGGCAACTTCCTTCTGGGTCAGTTCCTGCCGTCCTTCCAGTCCAAACCGCATGGTTACGATCTCCCGCTCCCGTTCCGGCAGTTCCCGCACCGCCTGCCGCAGCAGGTGCAGATCCACATCATCCTCCAACGGCTTTAGGATCATATCCTCGTCCGTTCCCAAAATATCCGATAGCAGCAGCTCATTGCCGTCATAATCCATGTTGATGGGCTCATCCAGAGAAATTTCCGCTTTTTGTGGCGTGATCTTGCGGATGTGCATAAGAATTTCATTTTCTATACACCGGGACGCATAGGTCGCTAGCTTGATATTCTTATCCATTCGGTATGTAGAAATCGCCTTTATCAGGCCGATAGTGCCAATGGAGATCAGATCCTCTAAATTCACCCCTGTGTTTTCAAAACGTCTGGCAATGAATACCACCAGCCGCAGATTCCGCTCAATGAGCCGCTGCTTGGCCTCTTCCTCTCCCCGCTCCAGTGCCTCCAGCGCCGATAGCTCCTCTTGTCCCTTCAGCGGCGGTGGCAGTACATCAGCTCCGCCGATATAATAAACCGCCTGTTGGGGATAAAAACCTATTTTTACCAAAAATGCCTGTAGAGCTTTTGTCATGCCGCGCCTCCTGTCAACGCCTGATACGTCCCTTCCGCATCCAATCCTTCCGGAGCAAACGCCACCAGGGCGCTGCCCCGCCATGTTCCGATCCTTACATTCTGCATTCGTAACGCCGCCAGCATCCCGTTTGCCTGCCCTACTGCCCGGTACGGCACCAACCGAAGCCCAGGAACCACACCCGCCGCCACTGTTTCAACCGGTTGCCGCAGCTGCTGTAGGCTCAGACCCACCAGCTGGTCGGCCACCTGGGGTCCCACGATCAGAATGCTCTGCCCCGTCACCGGATCACATAAGGTATTCCCTGTGTCCCGCAGGGCCAGAATGCTGGCACGCTGCTGTCCGTAGGTCAGTTCTACCGGTACAAAGCTTTGCTGTCCGATCCTGCCCCGAAAACCCAGCAGGCACAGCAGCGCGATTCCAGCCGCCGCAGCGGTCAAACTCCAGAAGCTTCCGCTCCCAAGGATGGCTGCCGCGCCTCCCAGTGCCATCGTCAAAAACGCAAATACCAGGCACCTGCGCAGGGCGCAGCGGTGAAAACCAAAAGCAGTGAGCCCCATCAGCAGCAAGAATACCACTCGCCACAGCAGATTCCCCAGAAACGTCCAGCCGGGCAGCATACATACTCCCGCATACACTCCTCCCAGCAGCGCTGCCAGGGCACACCGGCCATAGCGCTGCGGAAACCCGGTCAGCCGGTTTGTCCCCAGCAGCAGGCACAGGTCCACCGCAAAATTCAGCACCATCACCACATCCAGATACACCCGCAACCGCGCCACCTCCTTGCCATGTGAGTATAGTCTGTCCGCGCAAAAAAGTCCGTCGCAACAAAGCCTTGTGAACTGTGAAAGAATCGGGTTGTACCTCCAGTTTTCTCAGCTTCCGGTACCAAGTGCGCAAAAAAGCGGCAGCTGATTTTCTCAGCCGCCGCTCAAAGACGTCGAATCTTCTCTTAGAACCTGCCGGATATTTTTCTCTGCCTTATGCCGCGGTGTCATCACCTCGTGGCCGCAGCCCAAACACCGCAGCCGAAAATCCGCTCCGGTCCGCAGGACCACCCAACGTTTTTCCCCGCAAGGATGGGCCTTTTTCATGATCAATATATCCTGCAATCGAATATCCATTATTTCTTGATCCCTTCCCAATATTGCTTTGCTGCCTGCTCCACCTTATTGGGTCCGTATTCATAATATTTCGCCCCAACCAGTTCATCGGGCAGGTACTGCTGCTGCACCCAATGTCCGGGGTAATCATGGGGATACAGATACCCCTGTTCCCGCTCCATGGTATAGGTGTCGGCATGCACATTCTGTAAATGCCGGGGAAAATCCCCGCCCTTGCCCTTGCGCACATCCTCCAGTGCCATATCCAGCGCAATATGTCCGGAATTGGATTTTGGAGAAGTTGCCATCAGCACAGCCGCGTCTCCCAGCGGGATCCTGGCTTCCGGCATACCCAGCTTCAGAGCCATATCCACACAAGCATTGACGATGGGAATGATCATCGGATAGGCAAGTCCCACATCCTCCGCTGCGATCACCATCAGTCTGCGGCAGGCAGATTGAAGCTGCCCCGCCTCCAGAAGCCTTGCCAGATAATGCACCGCCGCATCCGGATCGGAGCCCCGGATGGACTTTTGCAGAGCGGACAGCAGGTCATAGAAGTTGTCTCCATCCCGGTCAGCCCGCAAGGCGCTCTTTTGTGTCACAGCTTTGGCGTCCGCCAGGGTCAGCGGCAGGGTATCCCCCCCAGGAATGCCTGCGGAAAATAGCACCTCTACTGCATTCATCGCTTTGCGGATATCACCGCCGCAGGCTCCTGCAATATACTCCAAAGCCCCACTCTCCGGCAGTGCCTGCAGGGCAGTCCGCTGCTCCAGGAATCCTACCGCCCGCTTCACTGCCTGCAAAGCTGCCTGTGCAGAGATCTGTTTGAATTCAAATACTGTGGATCGGCTCAGAATCGCGTTGAATACGTAGAAATAGGGATTCTCCGTGGTAGAGGCGATCAGCGTGATCTTGCCGTTTTCAATATGCTCCAGCAGCGATTGCTGCTGTTTTTTATTAAAGGATTGGATCTCGTCTAAGTATAGCAGTACACCGTTCGGTGCCATAAAGGTATCCAGCTGGGCCACGATCTCCTTGATATCCGCAGTGGAAGCCGTGGTCGCGTTGAGCTTATAGAGCGTCCGGTTGGTCTTTTCCGCAATGATATTGGCAACGGTGGTCTTGCCCGTGCCGCTGGGACCATAGAAGATCATGTTTGGGATCTTTCCGGAATCGATCAGACGGCGCAGCACGGCCCCCGGCCCTAAAATATGCTCCTGTCCGTAAACTTCATCCAGCGTTTTGGGCCGCAGAAGCTCTGCAAGTGGCTGATACATGTTCAGGCCATCCTTTCTGTTTTTACTGGAAGGTCTCCAGATCAAATGTGATCACTGTACGGAATTCTCCTTGCTTCAGCTGCGCAAGCTGCTCATCCAAGTAGTGCTTTGCTTCTTCTTTCCGGGGCATCCAATCCACCGGCAGTGCCGCGTCGAAACGCAGCTGTGTATGGTCAGGCAAACGGATCATCCGAAAATCGTGGACACTGATCCGGCTATCCAGCTGCCGCAGGATCCGGGACACCGTCTCCTGCATTCTGTCCAGTTCCTCATCTCCGGTAATTAAGGGATCATAGTGGATCACCAGATGAACATTGTGCCGTTCCAGGCAAAGACGTTCCATCCGGTCAATGTGTCCATGACAGCGGATAGGATCCAGTGTGCCGTCCATCTCCACATGGATGCTGGCAAACCGCTGCCCGGGGCCGTAGTCGTGCACCATCAGATCGTGATACCCCATGACCAGCGGGTCGGCACGCACCACATCCAGAATCAGCCCCCGCAGTTCCGGGCTGGCTGTCTCTCCCAGTAAGGGGCTGATGGTATCTTTAGCCAGGCTTGCACCGCTGTACAGGATAAATAACGCCACACCCAGGCCCATCACGCCGTCCAGCTTCCAATTGAAAAACCGTTCCATCAGCGCTGCCAGCAGCACCGCAAGCGTTGAAATAGCATCATTTCGACTGTCTGCCGCCGCGGCGATCAATGTGGTGGATTCGATCTGCTTGCCCAGGCTGGCGTTAAAGCGGTTCAGCCACAGCTTCACTGCCACCGACAGGGTCAAAACCACCAGCATAGCGTCAGAGATCACGACCGCCGAAGGAGAGAAGATCTTTTCAACGGAGGACCTTGCCAGTTCCACGCCGATCACGATGATCATAGCCGCAACAGCAAGCCCGGACAAATACTCATACCGGGCGTGGCCATAGGGATGATCCGCATCCGCAGGCTTTTCTGCCAGCTTGAAGCCCACCAGCGTCACCACGGAGCTGACCGCATCGGACAGATTGTTCAGTGCATCTGCTGTTACCGACACCGAACCGGACAAAATGCCCACTGCCAGCTTAGCGGCAAACAGCAGCAGATTGCACACTGTCCCTACCGTGCCGGACAGCTTGCCGATTGCCGTGCGTAGCTTCCCCGACGGTGTTTCCAACGCCCCCGGTGCAAAGATCCGCAGCAAAAACCTGGTCAAAGCCCTTCCTCCCCAAATCGATCCATGATTTGTTTATTATACCACCCCAGCCTCCCATAGTCCAGTCTTTTTTGTCACATTCTCCCCTCCCCATTCAGCAGGAAATGGTCTTGATACTCTCTTGCTTTCCACCTCCCCCGCAGCCCCTTATAACCAAAACGAAACAGGGCAGACAACTGCCCGCCCTAAAGAAGTAAGTTTTACAAAAGAATACCTATCTTCACAGCGCCCTATCAAAGGGGATTCCAAAGGGGAAAGCGGCGGAAAACCTTGATCACACATCGCCGATTCGCTTTTCCCTATGGTTGTCTGGGGAGTCCGGGG
>JAZUQE010000088.1:0-3219 GCA_045605575.1 Faecousia sp.
GGGGGGTGGTATCAATTTTTCCTGTTTCGATGAGGCTGAGGACCCCGGCGCAGTCGCAGCCGTCGACACCGCCGGTTTTGAAGATCAGATTCTTGCCATACATATCCGGAAGGGGCAGGGTCTGGGCTTCGTCATAGAGGGCCACCACGGTGACGATGGCATTGGGCCGGGCGCAGTCCCAGGCTAGACGGAAGGTGTCCTTGACACCTGCCACTTCCAGTACCACATCGGCACCACCGTGGTCGGAGTTGGCAAGGGTGAATTCCTTACAGTTTTCCGGTTCACAGACCAGCACTTCGGGATAATGCTCCCGGACGAAGGCGATGCGGGCGGGGTCTTTTTCGCAGACGATGATCCGCTTGGGATTCTTCAGCATGACGCACAGCAGAGTGCAGATGCCCGTGGGGCCTGCTCCGATGATGAGAACGGTGTCATCCGAACTGATTTCGGAAATCCGTGCGGCCCAGAAGCCGGTAGCCAGCACATCGCCCACCAGCAGAGCCTGCTCATCGGTGACGGAGTCTGGCATCTTGTTCAGACCCTGATCCGCATAGGGAACCCGGACGAACTCCGCCTGTCCGCCATCGATGCGGCAGCCCAGGGCCCAGCCGCCGTTGGGGTCAGTGCAGTTGTTCACATAGCCGTGCTGACAGAAGAAACACTCGCCGCAGAAGGTCTCCACATTCACCGTCACCCGGTCACCGGGCTTCACGGTGGTCACAGCGCTGCCCACAGATTCCACCACACCCACCATCTCATGGCCCACTGTGATGCCGGGTACCGCCCGGGGCACAGAGCCGTGCTTAATGTGCAGATCGCTGGTGCAGATACTGCCCAAAGTCACCCGGACAATGGCATCCCGGGGATCCAGAATCTCCGGATTGGGCTTGTCCATAAGTGCGAATTTTCCGTGTTCAATGTAGGTTAAGGCTTTCATGGGAGTACCTCCAATTCGTTTGGGACTATTATAGCGCAGGAAAGGATAGGATGCAAATAAAAGTCCCGGGATTGGTTATCACTCACCAATCCCAGGTATCTTTATTGCATTTCAGGTGCCAGTGCCTTTTGGGTTTTGCGAAGCATCGCAAAGGCAATGAGGCCCACAGGAATGTAGGTTGCCGCCTGATTCAGCCACAGGCCATCCAAACCAAAAGGCCAAAGAAGTACTACCATCAAAAGTGGGAATACAATTGCTGTAGACACCGTGAGAATAGCGGCATTTTTTGGTTTCTGGATTGCATTGAAAAAACTTTGTGCAGCAAAGCCAAACCCCCAGAAGAAAAATTTCACACTGCACAGCCGCAGGGCATGGGCGGATAGATCAAGCAGAGCGACCTCGGAGCTGTCCACGAAGATGGATACCAACTGCTTTGGGATGCTGAGCATCAGCACAAAGGCAAAAGCAGAAACAACTGCGGTGGAAGTAAACACACATTTGGTTAATGATTTGACCCGTTTGTAACTGGCAGCACCCCAGTTGAAACCGATAGCGGGCTGCATAGAGTCGCAAAGACCGTAAAGAACCGGCTGTACCAAATCGCTGCAATACATCAGCACAGAAAAGGCAGAAACAGCCAGCGTACCGCCCATGCGGATCAGCAGTACATTCATCACCAGAGAAAAGAGGCGTCCGGCTATGATGTTCAGGAAATTAGGCATACCGCAGGCAACAATCTGCTTCAGCATCGGCAGACTGAACTTCGGTCTGCAAAACTTCAGGACACTCTTCCCCAGAATAAAAGGGATCAGAGAAATCACGGCGCAAATGCAGAAACCCAGATTGATAGCAAGCGCAGAACCCACCAGCCCCAGTTTCCAGACAGCCACAAACAGAATCACAAATACGATTTGGAGGCCGGACATCAGCAGATTCAGCAGCATACTTCCCTTGATAAAGCCCGAAATACGCAGGAAATTATCCATGGCGAATTCCAGATTCGCCAGTGGTCCCAGCACAGCAGCAATACGAAGGTATTTCGCTGCAAGGTCTACGATCCGACCCTCTGCACCCATTGCCCGGATGATATCCGGAGCAAACAGAAACATAATGACACCTGTAACAAACCCAGCCAATACAATCAAAATGACGGCACAGGAAAAAATATTACTTGCCTTTTCTTCATCTTTTTGGCCCAATGCAATGGAGATTGGCACTGAAGAGCCTACACCCACCAAGTCAGCCAAGGCAAAATTGATCATCACCAGTGGCATCGCCAGATTCATGGCAGCAAAGGCATCGCCACCAACAAACTGACCTACAAAAATACCTTCGATGATGCTGTAAATGGACATGGCGAACATACTGATGACGCCAGGAATTGCAGCATGGAAGAACAGCCGAACCGGCGGCATTTCTGCATAAATACGATTGGATTTTTGTTCCATATTTTTCTCCTAATTACATGATAAAACGCCCGATTATCAGGAAAGACGGGCTTTCCTAAATAACCGAGCGCACTCGACATCTTATCGACTATGAAGGGAATTCCCTTCGTGCATTGCGATGCACAGTCCTCCGATGACCTATTTTATTCTAAAAGAAATTTCTTCAGCAGCGCATTGTGCTTTTGGGTAATACGCAAAAGCGACTGCTGTTCCTCTGTTGTCAATGCTTCAAAAGCTTCATTTTCGGCGCAAACGATTGGAGCAATGATTTTGCCTGCCATTTTCTCACCTTGCTGCGTAAGACAAATCTGTTTATTTTTACGACTTCCTTCCATAAAATCCAGCCGGACAGATTCACTTTTTTCCTGTGCCTTCAGACAGGAGTTGATGGTTTGCATGGGGATACCCCAATCTTCCACCAACTGCGTTTGCGTGCAGGGAGTTTCGGCAGTATAAAGTGAGTACAAAACACAGAGGGTCGTGGTAGAAATACCATGCGTTGCTGCGTATTTTGTGTAAATACTGTCCGTTTCTTTATAGAGGCGGTTAACCTCTGCCATCTCCTTGGTATGTATTGGCTTCATAGTTTTCTCTCTTTCTCCGAATTCGGATAAAACGATTATACTCCGAACTCGGATAAAAGTCAATAGGATTAAAAAATAAAACAGGATTAGACGGCATATCGCGCTTCCAATCCTGT
Organism: Faecousia sp.; assembly: GCA_045605575.1. Classification (GTDB taxonomy): domain Bacteria; phylum Bacillota; class Clostridia; order Oscillospirales; family Oscillospiraceae; genus Faecousia. Next base: position 3,086 of record JAZUQE010000088.1, read on the forward strand.
GCCTTTTTTCTGTTATAAGCTCTGCTGTTTGTGGGCTTTCTGGTGACGGGATTCAGCTCGCCCCAGGTTTGCCGTTTGGCTAAGTCCATCTTGCGCTTTTCCTTCTTGGAAAGCTTCTCGTAGGGAATGAATTT
>JAZUQE010000089.1:0-22610 GCA_045605575.1 Faecousia sp.
AATATTTAGATTATTACAATAACAGGCGTATCAAGGCAAGATTAAAGGGCTTGCCGCCTGCTTTACACAGACAGCAAGCCCTCTTGGCGGCTTGAACAATTTGAGTTAGTAATATTTGTCTAACTTTTTGGGGTCACTTCACTGCGGCAGGCTTGTTAGTGTGTCATTTAAGTATACCTTATTGACACTCTCAATCGGGCGTGCTGCGTAGGCAGCACGCCCGGTCTTTATTATTTTTTGCGTTTTGTTAAAGTCAACACCAGCACGACTCCCGCCATGATCACAGCACCACCGGCTACCCAGAGGAGCCACACCCCATTGGGCATAGTTTTCACTTCTTCCTGGGGCTGTGCAGGCTGGGTCGGGGCAGATGGTGTAGCCTGAGTGGCAGGCACAGTCTGCGTCGGAACCACTTCCAGCTTTGGGATCGGCTTGGTAAAGACCAGGCCGCAGCCCTTGCAGTTTGCGGCACTGACTCCCTCCGCATCCGCAGTAGGCGGTGTCTGCACATACCAGTCCGTTACATCGTGCCCAGGTAATGTATAATGATCTGTGTAGGAATAACCGCAGCCGCTGCAAGTGTAGGTGGTATACCCAAAATCCGCACACCGGGGCGGCGTTACAGTCGCCTCATAGGTTGTATTCCTGCACATATCCGGCCGCAGTTCTTCGTCATACTCCCACCGCTCATCCCGCTTGAAAGAGCTGGTATTTCCTCCCTTGTAGAACTCGTAAAACACCAGCGACTCTCCGGCAAAGGCATTGCAGTAAGCTCTGCGGTCATCGTTGTCTTCAAAGAAGGTGATCTTGCCTTCCACCCGATTCCCCTGAATCGTGCCTGTTTCCTCATACCCCCAGGGATACTGCAAATACATACCCACAATGCCGCCATTGTGCGCATAGCCGTATTCCGATGCATAACCGTCAATGTATACCGTGCAGTCCACTACATCGATAAAGCCTGTAGAATACACACCACCCAAAAATTGCTCATCTTTGGTATATTTATCCGTGTCTGTACAGATCAGGGTCACATCCAGGGCGCACCGCTGGATCTGACCGTTACCATAGCCCACCATGCCGCCAACGCCAAAGATCCTGTCATGGGCCCGCAATTCCAGATTGCCGATCACCACGCAGTCCGACACCGTGCTGTCATACATTGCGCCTGCAAGCGCGCCCACAAAGCAGGGCGTGTCCGTCTCCACGAGGCTGCGTACATTGATCAGCCGCAGATTCTTCACTTCCGCATTCCGCATCACGCCAAACAAACCCACACAGTTCACTTCGTAGCCCTTCCGGTTGCCGTCATAGGCCTTTGCCGTGGTGGCACCGGGCTGATCTAACATCAGATTCATAATGACGTGTCCGTTGCCGTCAAAGCTGCCGGAAAAATCAGGACACGGCCAGCGGATACCGGACATATCGAGATCTGCCATGAGCACGAAGCTGCCGTCCGAGTCTTCCGCAATAGCCAGTAAATCCTCCGGTGTATGGATCTCGGTCACTTCCTCTTGAGCCTGGACCGTCAAAGGCAGACTCAGCGCCGTCAAAAGCAGCAGACATAAGCAGCCGATCAGCCGTTTCATATGCATTCCCTCTTTTCTCTTGATCAGAAAATCGAGCAGACTACCACACCCAGCACGGCAGAAATACCGATCAGCACCAGAGCCGGCAGCTTTTTCTTTTTGAGGATTCGATAGCCCACGTACACGGCCGCCAGGGCCAGGGTGATCATCAGCGCTTCCGCATCCGGCGTCCAGGCCGTCATCACATTGGTATAGATCATGGAAATGCCCGTAGCCAGGATCACACCGATAACACCGGGCTTTAAACCATCCATCACTGCCTTGATGTAAGGATTCTTCAAAAACTTATCCAGGATCTTTACTACGATCAAAATGATCACAAACGCAGGCAGTACCACCATCGTCGTCGCCAGGATCGAACCCAGGATACCCGCCTGAGAGCTGCCCACATAGGTTGCCAGATTGATCATAATAGGACCGGGCGTACTTTCGCATACACCGATAAAGTATAGCAGTGTCTCCTCATCCAGCCAGCCATAGCGCAGAACCACATCCCGGATCAGTGGAATGGCCGCGTAAGCGCCGCCAAAGGAGAAGCATCCTACCTCCAGAAAGCCCAAAACCAGCTCCAGAAAGATCATGCTGGCTCACCGCCCTTCTTTTTGCGTGCAAAGAACACGGACAGGCTGACCACTGCACAGATCAGCATCATAGCGATGGTAGAAAAATGAAAGGCGAAAATGTCTGCGACCAAAATGATGCCACATGCGCCCCACAGCAGGATCCGGGTCAACAGATCCTTAGGAAGCTTCTTCATCATGCCCAGGGCAGCATCCAGAACCAGGAAACCCACGCCGATCTTGATGCCGGTAAAGGCATAAGCAACCAGGGCGATCTCCAGAATGCTGTCCAGAAACAGGGAGATCAGATAGATGATCACAAAGCTGGGCAGCACCAGACCTACCGTGGCACAGATAGCACCCAGAACGCCCGCTGTGCGGTAGCCGGTGAAGGTGGCGCAGTTGACGGAAATGGGACCCGGGGTGGTTTCGGCAATGACCGTGATATTCATCATGTCATCCGCCGTGATCCACTTTTTCTTATCTACGCAGTTTTCGGAGATCACAGACAGCATTGCGTAACCTCCACCAAAGGTAAATAGGCCGATCTTGGCAAAAACCAAGAATAAATCCAATAAAATCGGCATTTTTACGCACTCCTTTCCAAATCTTGTTTATTATACCGGGATTTTTCTGTCCCGTCAACGGATTGCCTATCTTTTTTGCTTCTTTTTCGCTCAGGATATAGATTTTTGTGTTTGTATCCATTATAATACGGATGATAATATTTTTCCCGGAGGTTAGCAAAATGCGTCAGATCATAAACATAAATAATGATTGGCTATTCAAAAAAGACTGCGCTCAGGCACCGGAGACAGTCCCAGAAAATTGGGAATCTGTCAGCCTGCCCCACTCTTGGAATGCGATCGACGGGCAGGACGGCGGCGGCGATTATTTCCGCGGCAGCAGCTGCTACGTGAAGGAATTGGATCCTGCCCAGCTGCCCCCGGCAGACCAATACTACTTAGAGATCCGGGGTGCGAACTCCTCTGCCGATGTGTATGTCGGTGGTAAGCTCCTGGCCCATCACGACGGCGGCTACTCCACCTGGCGTGTGGATGTGACCGCGCAGCTGAATGCCAAGGCCCAGCTTGCCATCCTGGTAGACAATGCACCCAACGAAACCGTGTATCCCCAGATGGCGGACTTCACCTTCTACGGCGGCCTGTACCGGGATGTCAATCTGATCTGCGTAGCTGAGAGCCACTTTGACCTGGATTATTACGGCGGTCCCGGCATCAAGGTCACACCTGTCGTGGCAGGCAGCAATGCCACGGTAGAAGTAGAGGTCTATGTGACCAATCAGGGCAACAACGCCATCCGCTACACCCTGTTTGACCGGGAAGGCAACGTTGTCGCCGCGGCTCAGCAGCCCGATACCAAAGCTAGCTTCCACCTGGAAAATGTACACCTGTGGAACGGTCGCATCGATCCTTACCTGTACACCGCCAAGGCTGAGCTGGTCAGCGGTGAGACAGTCATCGACGAAGTCTGCACCCGTTTTGGCTGCCGCTTCTACGAGATCGACCCACAGAAGGGCTTTATTCTCAACGGCAAGGCCTATCCCCTGCGTGGCGTGAGCCGTCACCAGGACCGTTGGGGCTTCGGCAACGCTCTGCTGCCTGAGCACCATAAGGAAGACATGGAGCTGATCTGCGAGGTCGGTGCTACCACCATCCGCCTGGCCCACTATCAGCATGACCAGTATTTCTATGACCTGTGCGACGAGTACGGTCAGATCATCTGGGCAGAGATCCCCTACATCTCCCAGCATATGCCCGGTGGCCGGGAAAACACCATCAGCCAGATGAAGGAGCTCATTACCCAGAATTACAACCACCCCTCCATCGTAGTCTGGGGCCTTTCCAACGAGATCACCATGAACGGCGCTTCCGATCCGGATCTGCTGGAAAACCACCACATCCTCAACGATCTGGTCCACAACATGGACGCTACCCGTCTGACCACCATGGCCTGTATCTCCATGTGCGACATGAAGGAACCCTATGTGCAGATTCCCGACGTAGTCTCCTATAACCACTACTTCGGCTGGTACGGCGGCACTACCGACATGAACGGCCCCTGGTTTGACAAGTTCCATGAGGCTTTCCCCCATAAGCCCATCGGCGTATCCGAATACGGCTGTGAAGCTCTGAACTGGCACACTTCTGACCCCAAGCAGGGCGACTACACCGAGGAATATCAAGCCTATTACCACGAAGAACTGATCCGTCAGTTGTTTACTCGGCCTTACCTCTGGGCCACCCATGTGTGGAACATGTTCGACTTCGGCGCGGATGCCCGTAACGAGGGCGGTGAAAACGGCCAGAACCACAAGGGTCTGGTGACCTTTGACCGCAAATATAAGAAAGATGCCTTCTACGCCTACAAGGCATGGCTCAGCGACGAGCCCTTTGTACACATCTGCGGTAAGCGCTATACAGACCGTGTAGAGGATGTGACCAAAGTCACTGTCTACTCCAACCAGCCGGAAGTAGAGCTGCTGGCAAACGGCAAGAGTTTGGGCAAAGTAAAGGCTGCAGACCATTTCTTCTACTTCGACGTTCCTAACGCAGGCGAAACCACCCTGACCGCGATCGCAGGGGAATACAGAGATGAAAGCTTCCTGCGTAAGGTAGACAAGTTCAACGAAGATTACTTGCTGAAGGAAAAGGGTGCGATCCTAAATTGGTTTGACGTGACCACCCGGGAGGGCTATTTCTGTCTGAACGACACCATGGGCGACATTATGAAGACCCTGCGCGGCAAGCTCCTGCTGCTGGAATTTGGCTTAGGCCTGATGCGCAGCATGAAGCGCAGTAAGGGTGGCTCCATGGGCGGCAAAGGCGGTGTGAAGCTGGGCAGCGGTGTCATGGATATGATGGCCGGCTTTACCATCCTGCGGGCCAGCAACATGGTCGGCATGGTGGGTGCTACTGTGACCAAAGAGCAGCTGCTGAAGCTGAATAAAAAGCTCAACCGGATCAAAAAGCCCTAACCGGTCTTAAGGAGGATCACATATGAAGCTGAATTATAAACGTACCATTCTGGTAGGCTTTGCCTTTTTTCTGATCAGCGCCTTCTGGCAGGCCTACGACAGCACCGTTTCCCTGCTGCTGACCAACAAATTCGGTATGTCTCAGACCTGGTCCGGCGTAGTCATGGCACTGGATAACATCCTGGCCCTGTTCCTGCTGCCTCTGTTTGGCACTCTATCGGACAAGTGCAAGAGCAAGAGCGGCCGCCGCACCCCCTTCATCCGTTTCGGTACCATTGTAGCTGCTGTTGCCCTGGTAGGCCTGTCCTTCCTGGACAATATGCAGCTGCAGAATCTGGACGCTGTGTCCGCCATCGATGACCCCGCCGCCCTGGAAGTGATCTACGACACGCAGTCTGAAAAGGAACTGCTGACGCCGGAGGGCGAGCGCTTTGTGCTGCGTGAGGTGATGTCCAAGGAAGCATTCATGGACATCCGCAGCAACCAGATCGATGAAACTACCGGCCAGTCCCAGTATACCAATTATGTGGTTCCCGCCCGGCAGGCCTATGCCGCCGGCGTGACCGCCAATGATCCCACCGCTTTGGTGCTCTTTATCTGTCTGCTGCTGGTGGTGCTGCTGGCCATGTCCACCTTCCGCTCCCCCGCGGTGGCTCTGATGCCGGACGTGACCATGAAGCCCCTTCGCTCCAAAGCCAACGCAGTGATCAACCTGATGGGTACCGCCGGCGGTATTCTGGTGCTGGTGCTGGGTATGGTGTTCGGCACCTCTGCAGTGAAGAATTCCATGATGAGCTACACCGCCTTTTACGGCGTGATCGCTGCCGTCATGCTGGGTGCGCTGACCATTTTCCTGACTACGGTCAAGGAGCCCAAGTGGGCAGCCCAGATGCAATCCGACTCCATCCGGTACGGTCTGGAGACTGCCGACGATGAAGCGGGCAACGCCGGTGACCGGAAACTCAGCAAAAGTGAAATGATGTCTCTGATCTGCATTCTGCTGTCCGTGGCCCTGTGGTACTTCGGTTACAACGCCGTGACCTCCAAGTATTCCGTCTACGCCCCCAACATTTTGCAGAAGGACTATAATACCACTATGCTCCTGGCCCAGGGCGCTGCCATCGTAGCCTATCTGCCCGCGGGTATGGTCGCTTCCAAGATCGGCAGAAAGAAGACCATCCTGGCAGGTGTGGTCATGCTGACGGTTGCCTTCGGTTGTGCTTCCTTCCTGCGCTCCGGCAGCTCCGGGCTGATCATCAATCTGTTATTCGTGCTGGCGGGTATCGCCTGGGCTACCATCAACGTCAACTCCTTCCCCATGGTGGTAGAAATGTGCTCCGGTTCCAATGTGGGTAAGTATACCGGCTTCTACTACACTGCCTCCATGGCCGCTCAGACCGCCACACCCATGATCTCGGGCTATCTGATGGATCAGATGGGTATGACCGTCCTGTTCCCCTATGCCGCTGTATTCACCGGCCTTGCCTTTGTGACCATGCTGTTGACCCGCCACGGCGATTCTAAGCTGGATGTAAAGGCCTCTGAGGAATCATAACCATGATCTACGCGATTTTGATCCTCTTGCTTCTGACGGTCCTGGTGGTGCTTGCCACCCGGGGCCGCCGGAGTCATCCGGGTCTTGCCGCCCTGCGGGGTTGGCGCTACGCCCATCGGGGCCTGCATGAAGATGGCAGGCCGGAAAACAGCATGGCCGCCTTCCGGGCAGCGCTGGAAGCCGGCTATGGCATTGAGCTGGACATCCACCTGATGAAGGACGGCGAGCTTGCTGTCATTCACGACGCTTCCCTGCGCCGCACTGCCGGACAGGATGTAAAAATCGAAGATCTGACCGCCGCCGATCTCTCCGGATGCTTCCTGCAAGGGACGACGGAAACCATCCCCCTGTTTTCCCAGGTGCTGGAGCTCTACGCCGGGAAAGCGCCCTTGATCATTGAGCTAAAATCCGAGGGCGGCAACTACGCCGCTCTGGCCGAGGCCGCCTGCAAGGCTATGGAGGGCTATAGAGGCAGCTGGTGTATGGAGTCCTTTGATCCCCGGTGCATTCGGTGGCTGAAGGTCCACCGCCCGGATATCATCCGTGGACAGCTGACAGAAAACTTTGTAAAAAGCAACCATACCCTCCCTTTCCTCCTGCGGTTCGGTATCACCCATCAGCTGATCAATTTCCTGTTGCTGCCGGATTTTGTAGCCTATAAGTTCGATGACCGAAGGACGTTCAGCAATTTTCTGGTGCGCAAGCTCTGGGGCGTGCAAGGTGTCACATGGACACTGAAAAGCCAGGAGGCACTGGATACTGCCGAAGCGGAGGGCTGGCTTCCTATCTTTGAAGGTTTCCGCCCATGACCGTCCATCCCACACTGAATGATCACTATCGCCGTAAATACGGCTGCAAGGTCTATAAACTGACCCTGGACGGCGGCTTTACCTGTCCTAACCGGGATGGTACCCTGGGCAGCCGGGGCTGCATCTTCTGCTCCGCCAGCGGCGGCGGTGAATTCGCCCAGGGGCGTTGTGAAAGCATCGCCCTTCAGTTGGAAAAGGCCAAGCTACGGGTAAGCAGCAAGATCCGTGACGGCAAGTTCATTGCTTACTTTCAGTCCTTCACCAACACCTATGGGCCTGTGGATCACCTGCGTAAGCTCTACTATGAAGCGATTGCTCCGGCTGAGATCGTCGGTCTTGCCATCGGCACCAGGCCCGACTGTCTGGCAGATGCTGTGATCGATCTGCTTTCTGAGGTCAACCAAACCAAACCGGTTTCCGTCGAGCTGGGGTTGCAGACCATCCACCCACAGACCGCCGCCTATATCCGCCGCGGTTATGAAAACGATGTGTATTTCAACGCGGTCAAGCGGCTGAAGGCAGCCGGATTGGAAGTGGTGACCCATATCATCCTGGGACTTCCCGGGGAAAACGAAGCAATGGCCGTGCAGACCACCCAAGCGGCCGCTGATGCCGGAACCGACGGCGTAAAATTTCACCTGCTGCACGTACTCAAAGGCACCGACCTGGAGAAAGAATATACGGCAGGAAGATTCCGCTGTCTGGAGCTCGGGGAATACGCCTGCATCCTGGATCGCTGTCTGGAAGTACTGCCACGGCACATTGTCATCCACCGCATCACCGGCGACGGAGCTAAGCGGGATCTGATAGCTCCCCTATGGTCAGCGGATAAGAAGCATGTGCTGAACTACTTGAATCATAATCTGAAGCATCGATAAGGATACCCTGCGGCGATCCCGCAGGGTATTTTTTGCTTGCTAATTCCGTTCAAGTAATTGGTAAATTCAGCCATAAATTCTCCCGAATTTTTAGTTATTTCAATCACTGGCAATCTCGACACGTGTATGCTATTATATTGTCGCAAAGGCCCGCCAAATTCGACGGACTGGGACTTTTCTTTCGGAGGGAATATACTATGGCCAAATCCGCAATTATCACCAATGCGCTTGTTCAGAAATACGTCACCATCGAAGACGTGATCGCGCAAGTTGAAAATGTATGGCGCTGGCACGGTCAGCAGAAAGTCATCATGCCCCCTAAGATCACCACTGACATGTCCTCTGCCGGTGTCAACGGCTGGTTTAACTCCATGCCTTCCTATATCGGTCCTATGGACAGCGCCGGTATCAAGGTCGTGGGCGGCTATGCCGATAATCCCAAAAAGGGCCTGCCCTTCATTCGGTCCAACCTATTGCTGACGGACCCCCATGACGGGTCTCTGCGGGCACTCATGTGCGGCGACTGGATCTCCGATGCCAGAACCGGTGCCCAGCCTGCGGTGGCAATGAAATATCTGGCCGCCAGCACGGATGTGATCACCATGATCGGCGCAGGGCGTCAAGCCTTCTACGCCGTGGAGTGCATCCGAAGGGTCCATAAGATCAAGCAGCTGCGTGTGTGTGATATTTTCCCCGCTGCCCGGGAGCGTTTTGCTTCCTATTTCCCCAATGCAGATTTCGAGATCGTCCCCTGCGCCAGTAACGAGGAAGGCTGCCGCGGCGCGGATGTGATCATCACCTTGACCACTGCCAATGCCACATTGGTGGAAGAAGCCTGGTGCAAGCCCGGCTGTCTGGTCATGCCCATGGGCTCCTTCCACGAGATCTCCGACGATATCTGCCTAAAGGCCGATCAGCGCTACCTGGACAACATCGCCCAGGGCATGCACCGGGGCCAGTTCTTAGACCTTGCCCACGATGGCCGCATCACCGAAGCGGACTTTGCTGCCGAACTGACGGAAGTGGCCGCCGGTACCAAACCCGGCCGCACCGATCCAAAGCACCGCATCGTCTGCCAGCTGGTAGGCATGGGCAGCCCTGACCTTGCCGTGGCTACCCTGGCTTACAACCGGATCATGGCAGCCGGAGAAGACGTTACCATGGTAGATATGTTGGGTTGATCCTCCGATTTTCACCCCGCGTGAGCTTCCTCACGCGGGGTTTTCCTTTGTGTTCATATGCTTGCTTTTCTTTGTAACCTATGATATACTATATAAAACTATTATGAGAAGAGGTTAGCTCCCATGCGCCTGCACGAATCTGCGGAAATGTATCTGGAAACTATATATTTGCTGCTCCGACAACACGGCTCCGTTCGCAGCATCGACGTAGCAGAGTACATGGGCTACTCCAAGCCCAGCATCAGCCGGGCAGTGGGCCTGCTGAAAAGCGGCGGCTACCTGACCGTAGAAGCTGACGGTTCTCTGACACTGACAGAGGAAGGCCGCTCCGTTGCGGAAAAGGTCTTTGAGCGTCACACTGTGCTGTCCGGCCTGCTGGTTCGCTTGGGCGTCAGTGAAGCCACCGCCGCAGAGGATGCCTGCAAGATCGAGCACGTGATCAGCGACGAAGCTTTCGATGCGATTAAAAAGTATTTGGAAAACTGAGCAAAACGGCCAACCCTATGGGTTGGCCGTTTTGATTATGCCTCGGGGTAGGTCAGGATCTCGCCCTCATCCCAGAAATCATATCCACTGAAGCCAAATTCATGGCGACGGGTATCCCGGATAAAGCCGTTGATGCCATCGTAATGGCGATCAGCAAGCCGATTTACGACCATCTGGCCGTCGAAGTACCAGGTATAGCTGCCCTTATCCAACTGCACACGTTTTCCGCACACCGTGAAAGTAACAGTCTCTTCTGTCTGAAGCTTACCCGTCCAAGCTGCGCCTTCCTGGGCAAAACAGAAGCCCACCTTGCCGTCGATCTCCGCCGCAAAGCCGCCACAGCCGATCTTACGGCCCTCCAACAGCGCACCACGGAAGCCTGCGTCCGTCCGGCTGATAATGCCGCTGTAACCGTCAAACAATAAGCCATCTTTGTCATACCGGATCCGTGCCTGGTCTTCAAACAGGAAGTCCGTCCGTTCCGGTAGCGTTACCACTGCGCCGAACTCCGCTCTTTCTGCGCGGATATCCGCTCTGTGGCTGACCACCGTGAGAAAATCGCCGTTACCCTCATATTTGCGGTACTTGGAGCGGCGGGTGGGATCCATTTTCTCTATGCCGTAGTTGGCGGTCTGAACACCGTCCACCGCGCCGGTCTCCGTAAAGGCTGCACCGGGAAGCAGCTGGAAGATCGCGGGGTATTCGTCCAGGTCATTGACGGCCCAGGTAAAGCAGCCTCTGGCCCGCATGTGCGTCAGCGCATCATAAAATACAGCGTAGTCCTTGCCCACCAGGCTGGCCCGGCGGTATTTGTAATACTGCGCGATCTTGGGATCGGCCAGCAGCTTGATACTCTTGATCTGCGGGAAGTCATACATAGGCTCCGTCAGGTCATGGAAGCCGATATTGTGGAAGGTATGCCCTTGCTTCACGCTGAATCCACAACTGCCCTCCTCTGCGCCAATATCCCGGTCCCCGGTGTCTTCCACGCCCACAAAACTGTAGCGCTTTCCGGCGGCGTAGTAGAAAATACCGCCGTTTCCGGTGTTCTCAAAGCAGCCCCAACGGTAGTTAGGGCCCCGGTCCAGCTGCTGCACATGCAGAGATATCTCCTCCGGCGTACCTACCGCCTCACGGAAGATGCAGCCGTAGCCGGTGAATTTCTCGGACTTCAGGTCCGGCACACCGCCATCCTTGCGCTGGAACAGAGGGCGGTAGGGGTCTTTATCCGGGTTTTCAAAGCTGATCAATGAGCTTCCCGTACTGACAGCGTACATCCGCTGGGCCTCCTCCGGGAAGTCCTTCTCAATAAGCTGGGCAAACTCGTTCATGGAGTAAGGAATCTCAGACACCCGGCAGTGCGCACCCTGCTGTGGGATCATACGCCTACCCTCGACCGGCGCACTCATGCAGTTGGCAAACCAGTTCAGCCATTTTGCACCATTTTTATGGTTTAATACGGACGGATAGCCACAGCGGTGCAGAAGCGTATCCACATGAACGATAGGCCTTAGACACGCCAGATTGTATGCTGCCAGATTTTCCGTCGGTCTTCCGCCCAACGCATTCCATTCCCTTACATCCGGGCGAATGTGGTATTTCAGATTTGCCGCTACGCAGCCAGCGAAGTATTTCCGGAACATCTCCCGTTCCGGGTGGTTGGGGAACAGTGCGGCCACAAAACCGGAGGGGGAAATGCTGTCAGCGAGGAAATTGGGGTGACCTGCCAGCATATTGCGGGTAGGCATATAGTTTTCATCCATGGTGACATACGCCATCATAGCAAAAAAGCTCTTGGCCCGTTTAAACTGTGCCGGAGTCATCTCGTCGGCTGTCACATCAAAATAGACTGTCCAGTCAGCAAATTCCCGATTGGTCACAGGCCCTACATTTTCCAGATCATTCACGGTTTCGGAGCGTTGATCGATCAGCTCACCCATTTTCTCCCCGGTCAGAAATTCACCGTCCTCGCAATACCAGCCGCCGCGGCTGGGTTTGCCTTGCGACTTGTCAAAAAAACGGGGATACTGGCTCTGCGGTTCATCCCAGTCCAAAACCCAGCGGCGGACCTTGTCCAAATTGATCCACGCATAGCGCATCCACATGGGCCGGATGGTCACCGGATCATTGCCGGGATATACAGCAATAGCCGTCCGGCGGCTGCCGTTTTTCCCGGGAAATACCGCCCGCAGGGTCTCGTTTTCATACCGGAAGGTAATACCGAAGCTGCGATGACTGCCCCAAATCGGGTAAGTCTCTTCTTTCCAGTCCAGGTTATCCCGGATAAACAAGCCCGCGGTCAGATCTTCGCCGGAAAAGGCGATGTACTTGGATTGGCACCAGGGCACTGCATTTTCATAAGGCTCGATGGTCACCGGCAGCTTTCCGTCCATCAGATAAGCGTCGATCTTCTCCACAGGCCGCTCCCAGCTGAACCGGTGCGTAAAGTCAAAGCCTTCAAAGACCAGTTCCATGGGCGCGGCATCATCGGCGAAGCCCTCCAGTTCCTCCCGTAGCTCCCAGAAGGGCAGCTGACGAATGATGCGCACCCAGAGCTTGCGCACACTGCTGCCTTTGCGGCAGCAGATCTCCGTTTCCGTAAACACCGGGCCGCTGTGGAGAGTTTTCCAGGTGATCTCATCTGCCTCCAGGCGGCAGGTCATTTTCGTTTTCTCGTAGCGAACAGAAAAGCCCTTTCCATCCTCCCAGATCTCCAACCGGAAAGGTGATTCCATCACCGCCTGTGCAGGACACTGCGCAGGGACGAAGACATATGTATTCTCCTCCCCGCTCTCCAGGGATGCCATAAAATGCAGCTGCAGCCGAACAGCCAGCCCATCTGCCAACTCCACATCCGTCACCTGGAAGGGGACGGCATTGCCCTGCCCGTCCAGCAGCTGCCAGAAGCCAGGCTTCACCGGCTGTAGGAATTCAACCGTTTCCGTCAGCTCCGTCACAGGCCAGTGGTAATACGGATGGTACAGATCATCTTTCAATTTGATCTTTTTGTACATGATCCTTCCTCCACAGTGTTTTTCTTACTGCTGCCATTTTATCACGAGATGTCAATATTTTTGATGATGTCTCAGAAAAATAATCAAATATTTCAAGGAAATCCCCTGCAAAATGCTATATACTTATCCATAGATTCGTCATAACGACGCCAAAAAGGAGCTTGATGTTATGAAAAAACGTTACGCCCAGGTCGGTACCGGCGGCAGAGCCCGCTTCTTCTATCAGGCTGTTGCCTCTACCTATCGGGAAACCAGCGAGATCGTCGCTTTCTGCGATGTAAACCAGACCCGCATGGATTATGCAAACAAGTGCCTGGTAGAAGCCGGCGCACAGGCCGTCCCCACTTATAAGCACTACGAATTCGACAAGATGATCCAGGAAGTCAAGCCCGACTGCGTCATCGTCACCAGTGTGGACCGCACTCACGACTGGTACATCATCCGGGCCATGGAGCTTGGCTGTGATGTGATCACCGAGAAGCCTATGACGATCGATGAAGTAAGAGCACAAGCCATTCTGGATACCCAGAAGCGTACCGGCAAAAATGTCCGGGTATCCTTCAATTACCGCTACGCCCCCCACAACACTAAGGTGCGGGAGCTGCTGATGAACGGTGTCATCGGCGATGTGTTCTCCGTTCACTTTGAGTGGTACTTAAATACCAGCCACGGTGCGGACTACTATCGCCGTTGGCACCGTAATAAGGAAAACAGCGGCGGCCTTCTGGTCCATAAGTCCACCCACCATTTTGATCTGGTCAATTTCTGGCTGGGCACTCAGCCGGATACCGTATTTGCCATGGGCGGTCTGAACTTCTACGGCCGTACCAACGCTGAGCGCCGGGGTGTGAAGGATTTCTACTACCGTTGCCACGGCAGCGAGATCGCAAAGCAGGATCCCTTCTATCTGGATATGGAAGCCAGCCCTCAGATGAAAGCCCTGTATCTGGACGCCGAACACGAGGATGGCTATATCCGGGATAAGAGCGTATTCAGCGAGGAGATCAGCATTGAGGATACCATGGGTGTCATGGTTCGTTATAAAAATAAGGCCATCATGACCTACTCTTTGAACTCCTACCTGCCTCTGGAGGGCTTCCGCGTGGCCTTCAACGGCAGCAAGGGCAGACTGGAACTGGATGTGTTCGAAAAATCCTATGTCAATGCCGGCGGCAATAAAGAAAACGAAGGTGCCGTGGATTACACGCGAATCTTGGTGCGCCCTATGTTCGGCGTACCCTACGAGGTGGCACTTGAAGAGGGTAAGGGCGGCCACGGCGGCGGCGACCCTGTGCTGCTCAATGATATTTTCGGTGTTCCCGTAGAAGACCAATTCCACCGGGCAGCCAACCAGATCGACGGGGCCATGTCCATTCTGACCGGCGTTGCGGCCAACAAATCCATCGTCTCCGGCCTGCCTGTGAAGATCGATTCTCTGATAAAGTTCTGAGTCTGACCATTCAGGCGCGCTGCTTGTGTCTTAGTAATTCAAATTCCGGGTTATCGAGCTGCTCAATATCCGTAATTTGTAGGGGAGGGTCTTGACTCGCCCTTGCGCTTATCACCTGAGCACATAAGGGTTCAACGTGATGTTTTTGTGCGGAAACGGAATCGGCTTTCTGCCCCAAAAGAAGCTTCTTTGAGGTGTGATACTTTCTGTCCGGCCAGAAAGTATCCAAAGAGCCGCCGGGGACCTTCCGTATGGTCCCCGCACTCCCCAGACGGCCAAAGGGGAAAACGGATCGGATCTACTTCATTCAAAACATCCGCCGTTTCCCCCTTTGGAATCCCCTCTTTCCCTTACGATCCCGTAGGGGCGATCATGGATTGCCCGCAACCCTCCGTCTCTTGCAAATATTCCTACACCGATGTAGGGGCGGCAATCATAGAATTAGTAGATTCGCAGCGATCCGCAACACGCTCGCACAATTTTGTAAACAAAATTGCATCGCCGAAGGCGATAATCATTAGATTTTCTGCGGAAGATCCAGCAATTGCGGCGCAATTGTTGGACGGACGGCACAATGGCCGTCCCTACGGCGTTGTACGGAAACTCTTCGATAAATACCCATTTACGCATCGGATTCTCAGCCAGGTGGCAGGATTTCCCCTCTTGGCAAGGCGAGGGAACTGTGTTATACTGTCACCAAACAAAAAGGGGGTGGGCATATGCCGGAGACCAAACATAAGCGCGTCGGTCTGATCGCAGCTGTGGTTGCTGCGCTGCTGGTGCTGGCTGGGCTGGTGGCCCTGCTCTTTGCGTTACCCCGGCTGATGCCTCCGGCTCCTACGGAGCAGCAAACCACCGCTGCACCTGTAACGGAGCCTCCTACGGAACCCACCCTTCCACCTCCGGAGGCCAGCCCCTATACTTACACGGATTTTCAGTATGACGGGCGCTACCTGACCTGTACTGCTGGGGAAAGTGTATTGGGATTGGATGTATCCGCCCATCAAAAGGAGATCGACTGGAATGCGGTAGCAGCTGCAGGATTTGAGTTTGTCATGATCCGAGTGGGCTACCGAGGCTATGAGACAGGTCTTTTGCAGGCAGATGCCTATGCCCAGGCCAATTACGAGGGCGCGAAGGCTGCCGGACTGAAGATCGGTGCCTATATGTTTTCTCAGGCCATCTCCCGCAAGGAGGCCATGGAGGAAGCTCGCTTTGCTTTGGAGCAGATCCGGGGCTGGGAGCTGGATCTGCCCCTGGTCTATGACTGGGAGCGGGTCAAAGCCGGCACCCGAACCGACGGGGTGGATGCCCGGACGGTCACAGACTGCGCTATCGGCTTCTGCAAGCTGGTGGAGGCTGTAGGCAGACAAAGCATGGTCTATTTCAATCCCCATCACGGCAGGAACTATTTTTATCTGCATGAACTGGAGGATTTTCCCTTCTGGCTTGCCTACTACACGGACAAAATGGATTATCCCTATAAGGTGGAAATGTGGCAATACACCGATTGTGGCAATGTTCCCGGCATTGAAGGCGGTGCGGATATCAATCTGATGCTCCTGCCTTGGGACAGGGAACCGCTTTCATGATCCCGGCATCATCGCCAAATACAGGGAAGCATCAAGCATTTACGTAATGACCCGCCGAGTGGCTTGTTGGCCATTCGGCGGGTTTTGTGTATAGAGATGCAAAGAGAGCGGACGATAGGGAAAGATCGAGAAGATACCTCAGTCAATTCGCGCATACCATCCATAGCTGACCCAGGGCATGCCATCCATTTCCCAGTAGGTTTGCAGAAGAAGTGTGCCGTCCTCCAGCAGGGTGAGCGCGTAGCGAACGGTATCCTCACTTGCTTCGGTCACTTTACCGATCCACTGATCGTTACTACAGCCCGGATATAGCTCACCGGGGATCACGAGTAGTTCCCGATTTTGGATGTTCTCCTCGGGAAAATCCTTGTTTGCATATGTAAACCGGAAAAAGCCCGTTTCAGCCGGCGTGATTTTGATGGTGCAAACACCGGGTGCAGCCTCGTTTCGGTCACCCTCCACCTCCGTCCAGGCAAGCTCCCAGGTACCGACCAGTTCGGAGCAGTCGATCCTCTGATTCCAGCCTGGATTGGGAAGCTCCTCATAGGATGTAAAGTCAAAGATCAGACACTCTCCGTTTTTATTTCGCAGGACAGAAATGTGGTAACTGGGATCGAGATAGGGACTCCAAATTGACACGGTTCCTTTTGGATCCGTGATGACGACCTCTGTGTCCGGTATCCAGTCTTCGTTAGGGCACATGAGCAGGATCGGGGAGCCGCTTTCGCTGCGGTAAAGGACCTGAGGCTCTTCATAGCTTTCGGTTTCTGCGTTCCATGGTCTTCGGTTCACTGCAACCGATGTGCTTTCATCTGCGGGAACGATGCAGAACAGGTAACCGAAAGAGCCTATCACATTTTCTTCCCGAATGGACAGCAGGAAGGGAAGATCTTCACATAACTGGGGAGCAGCTTCCAGCATAACCGAAAAGGGATCTGCATCCTGGGGCACATAACCAAAGTATGCTGCGGCAAAAAGCTGGGGCGTTTCTACCATGGTCTGCCGGAAAATAGCCAGGGAAGGATCATCCGATGCGTTGACAGTGGGTCCTGTCTTATCTGCCTGTGTGCCCTGTGTTGTCCCGGGAACTGTTGTAGGCGGGGTGGTCCCGGTAGGTTCTGCCATATTGGATATCGATGGAATGATTTCCTGCAGCCAGTCTGGCAGAAATGCGCAACCTGTCAGCAGCAGACTGCATAGCAGAAAAACAGCAAAAAATATACCTGCCCATTTTTTGAGCATGTTCTCCATATCATTATCCTCCATTTCGTATTGTGCTTGATCATCACAGAAAAAGCTTGATACACACAAAACCTTTGCACAAAGGACCGGATCCTACAATATAGGGAGCAGTGGGCGAGCCCACTGCTTCCTATATCGGGTCATGAAATCAGAAGCCGGAAAGCTTAAAGACCAGGACTTCGTCTGCGGAGTCATCTGCCCGTGTATCGCTCATAACGACTAGCAGGCTGCCATCATCGGCAATATCGGCGGCAGCGATCCAGGGATAGCTCGTGCCAAACAGATCACCATCATTCACTGCACCGATCCATGTGCCGTCAGCAGTCCATAGAACCACCTCACGCATATTACCATCCAGAGCCAGGAAGCCGTTGGGGGTGCTGGTTGCGTAGGTGATGGATCCCAGGCCAAAGCCATCAGGCTCGCCGCCCAGCTGCATTTGAAGCTCGCCGGTGTAATCGTAAACGAAGATATACTGTTCACCGTCTGCTGTGGCAGAACCGCTTACCAGGATATACTGGCTGTCGATGTTGATCTGGCTGATGCTGTCCACTTCAGGGAAGGGGAAATCGCTGCCTGTCAATGCGCCGTCATGGAAGGAATAGAGCTGGCAATCCTCGCCGGAATAGAACCAGCTGATTCCCCAGGTGGCACCGGGTGCTACGGCAAAATGATCGGGACCCTCGTAGGAAAACTGAACAGCTCCACCATTATGTCCGATAACGGGTTCCATGAAGTTAGACAAAATGATGTTGCCATCTGCACCTTTTTCCAGGACCTCATATTCACCCTCAAGCGGGATTTCTTTTGCAAAGGTCAAGGCTGTGCCATTATAAGTATACTGATACAGAGCGCAGTCGCTGAGCAGGTAAACTTTGTTGCCAATTACCGCAATATCGTGATTGAAGGTTTCGTAGGTGACCATAGGTTCGCCCATGGGCAGGAACTGAGAAGTCAACGTATAAGTACCAACCGTCTGGCTTACTGTGCTGCCGGAGAAAGGATCGCCGTCCCAGGGCCAGGGAGGATCGATATTATCCGTTTCGGAAGCGGTAAAGGTAATGTTTTTCATCACTGCGGCAACACGGGGATCTTCCCGGTTGCTGACATGGACAGTGTAGGAAACGCCGGCCGCCTCATTACGGCTGAAGAAATACCACTCTCCATCCCCTTTATCCGCAGCGGCCATCTTTTCTCCACCGATATCCTTGGATACGCAGGTGCCATCAACATAGGCCTTTAGGTCGATATCGTTGGCATGGAGCGTTCCGCGGAAGCCAGAAGCATCTTCCGTATAGGCTTCGATGTTCACCAGAAGATTGGTATAGCCGTCTTCATCGAGGATCCGCAGGTCGACGCGTCCACCGTACTCAGACATATCGATGTCGTCCTCCGCCAGGGTCCAACCGTCCTCTTTGTTATAGCCAACGGCAAAGAAGGTGTTTTCGTGGACGGTTAGGTTGTCGTCAAAATTATGGTTCCCGTTTTGGACGGGGTCGTTCTGCTTGCCGGGGTCAGTAGTTCCGGGTACAGGATCGTCGGGAGCATGACAGCCCACCAACCCAACCAGCATCAGCACTGCAAGAAGCAAAGCCAGAATCTTCTTCGGATTACCCATAACTATGTTCTCCTTTTTGGACGATTATCTGCCTGTGGCAGTTGAATTATTGAAATGCAGAAAGAGCGGCATCTGCCTTCTTGATCCACTCAGTTCTGTCGCCATAAGCAGAAGCGTCCAGTGCCTCTACGGTGTCTGCAGCCTGCGCTTCATCCAGTGTACCATCGGCTGCAGCCTTTACTGCACCGGCAAAAGATTTGATCGCATTTATCTGCCGCTTTGCGTTGTTGACAGAATTGCGCAGAGTCTTCTGGATACCGAACAGCTTATTGAAATACTTCTCGATCTCAATAAAATCTGCCATGCTGCCGATCTCAATGCGAGGTGCGTACATACCGGTAGTATTGCGGAACAGGAGCGTGCAGAAATGCTTCTTCTCTTCCTTGCCTTCCGCGTTTCTGGTAGTTTCGCAATCGTAGTCATAGCCAAACAGATCGGCAACGCGGTACACACAGGCCAGCGTAGATTTTCCGAAAATGAAGATCTTATAACGGTTTTCGATCAGAGCAATCAGACCGGTGGAGGGGGAAACATAACCCTGAACGCCTCTCAGACCATGGAGCTGGCGCAGTTTTTCCTCTTTGTTCTTGGTTTTCATCAGCGGAACAAAGATCGCTTCCCAAATCTTGGTACCCTTTTCGATCTGCTCGATATGGGCAGTGACATCACCCAGAGTTGCCTCCACCTTGTTGAAAATCTTGAAGGTCTTCTTGCTGCAGACCTTTCTGCAGATGTAGTTGCCGTCTGCCAGTTTTTGCTCGGTGATCAAACCTACCTCTGCACCACAGATCGCGCAATTATGCTTTGCCATTTTCATTTCCTCCTTGATATTTTTATTTCTTTTTTATTTTTAGAATTTACCGCCGCCTACATTGCGGGAAGAACCGGAGCCGGAAGAATTCGAGGATTGTTTCTGGACACGGGAAACTTCCCGATATAGGAACAGATCTCTGCTTGCTGTGATCTGCAGGCTGCCGGACTTTATGTAGACATTTGCCTGCTTCTGCTGACGCACAGACTTAAGCTGTTTTTTCAGAATGAAGGCTACGATGGCACCGGCCGCAACACCGATGATCAAGGCAATGACCAGGTTTTTGCCTGCATGGAATGGGAATCCATTCAGATACCCATCCAGATAATAGACGCAATTATCTGCAAAGGCAATAAACGCATCGGCATAATCTCCATCGGACAGATCGGAAGCGATCACTTCGCTGATGGCATCTATCTGATCCAAACCGATGGCTTTACCGGCAAACCCGTTGCTCAAGATCCGGTACTCCCGGGAGTCCATACACACCAGAAGCAGAACACCATCCCGGTTCTCTCCGCAGCCCATATTCATACTGTCGTACACATCTTCCACAAAGGTATCCATGCTGCCATCCGAGGTGAGTACGGTCATGATTACGATCTGGGCATGGAATTGCTTACCGATGTTTGATAGTTTTTCTGCTATTTGTGTTTCTTGCGCACTGGTCAAAAGATCAGCTTCGTCGTAGATATCTGCTCCGGATGCGGCGGAAGCACTGATGGAAAGGCTTACGCAAAGCACCACGGCAAGAAGCAGGGTAAGGAGTTTTCTTTTCATCATTCCCACCTCCCTACAGCAGCCAAAGCAGATAGCTCAGAGCAAACACCGCAGCGGCAGTCGCACCGGCAACGCCCAACATCCAGGTCCAGAAAGCGCTTTTGTCCATAGGAAGGTCACCGGCGATCTTACCGGTCTGGCCGTTGATGGCGAAGGTAAACTTCTGTCCGTTCCATTGGGTGTTTAGAATCCACACAGGATACAATGCGTATCTTGCCCGCCCGTTTTGCAGATGGATCGTGGTGCTTTCCGGAACCACGGAGGTATAGCCCCGAACAGTAGATGCAAATGCTTCCTCTGTACTCTTCTTAATTCTCTCGTTGGCTCTGGTGATACTGTCCTCGGCATCCACATCGTACTTATCTGCCAGAAAGCCTGACAGATACGCGGTCTGGAAATCCACAGCATCGCCGATGAGGAAAGGCTCAATGGATTCCATCAAGGTGTCGTCCATCTTAGTGGAACCATCCACCGGTACATTCTCAAAACCTATACCGCCTGCCCTTGTCACGGAGAAATGACTGGTTTCTGTGTAGTTGTACTGGCTGTCGCTCCAACTGCGAGTGCGGGTAGCACGGTAACGGACAAACGCATCCGCATCCGTATCAAACAGCCAGACGGGAACATACAAGCCCTTGACTTCCTTGATATGATTCTCGTCCTTGAATACCTTAGGCAGCAGGAGCTTGCCCTTGTAGTGATTTTGCAGGGCGGCGATGGCGGCTTTTTTATCCACCTTGAAGGGAATCACCAGATCGGGTTTTAACGCGCCTGCAAACTGACCTGTCATGATCACGGGGTTGCCGCAGAAAGGGCACTCGCTTGCACCGGTAGTCTCATCGGCCACGATCTCGCCGCCGCAGGTATTGCATGTGTAGATCCGCAGGCCCTCGGTTTCCCCCTCCTGCCACTGGGCGCCTGCCGCAGTATCCCAGGTCATATTCTCGGAAGGCTGCTGGTTCAGTTCTGCGTCATATGCCTGCAGGGTTTCCATTTCAAATTCGGAATCACAGTAGGGGCACTTCATCTTCTGCAGTGTGCTGTCAAATTCGATGGCACCGTCGCAGCAGGGACATTTGAATTCTTGTAATACAGCCAATAGACCTCACTCCTTTGCTCAGACATTGTCCGCCGCGTTGATCACAGCCGGGAACCGCAGCTTTGGCAGAACTTCCCACCATCAGCGGGTGCGCCACAGTTGGGGCAGAACTTCGGACCGGTGGGTGCCGGAGTGGGTTCAGGTGCTGCCTGTATGATCGGTTGTACAGCCGGGGCAAAGCCTTTCAGCGCCGTTGCCTGCATACCGGCCCGGAACAGCTCTTCCAGTTCATCGCACTCACCACGGCGCTGCCGGTACTCGGGGTACAAGGTGGGATCAAAGCTGGTCCTTGAGCCGCCAGAGCCGGGACGGCGTTCCACTGTTTCCAGCTCAACGCTGTCGCGGTTGAGTTGGAATGTGATCTCGTCAAAATAGGGATGATTTACATGGATCTCGGCATAGAAATCGTAGCTGTATTCATAGCGGGGCGGGTGATAGCTGACTTCCTCCCCTTTACTATTATGGTACATGAGTTCCCGATCAGATTCCTGTACATCAATATGGAAAGAGGTAACATCCCGGAAGCTAATGATATCCGCGTTCTCTTCTTTGTAACTATCCGTTCTTTCTACCACAAACCGCGTGGGCACACCATTCACAAGCTCAGCCCGGAGGGTATATCGTTCGCCGAAAGCTACCGTGGGCCGGAAGGTGTTCAGTGCGGCTCTGTTTTCTTCCCGGTAGGCCAGCTGTTGCTTGATTTGATCAACAGTGGAATGACGGCGGTCATCAAACCAAGGGGAGAGAAGCTTTACGCAATCCTTGCAGATCTCACCGTCTTCCAGCTTCTTGTAGCCAAACATGCCTACTTCTTTGCCGCAGATTTCACAGTCTTTCTTTTTAAAAACATCAAACAAACCCATTATGTATTACCTCCTTATACAATATCGCCATTGTCAAAGGGGTCACCGCACTCGGGGCAGAACCGGGGCGCCTTGGTGGGATCGG
>JAZUQE010000090.1:0-4235 GCA_045605575.1 Faecousia sp.
AATAAGACACGAGGGTGATGATCCTTTCTGCCCGGCGAGAAAGTATCCAAGGCGCCCCCGGGGTCCTTTCGTATGGTCCCCACACTCCCCAGACGACCAAAGGGGAAAGCGGACAGGTAATGTGTGATCGAGACTTGCCACCGCTTTCCCCTTTGGAATCCCCTTTGATAAAGCTTTTGTGAAGATACGCATTCTTTCGTAAAACCCACTTCTTTGACAAGCTGACAGGAGCTGTCCTTTCGGGACAGCTCCTGTTTTGATTTAGTATGGGCTTTTAGTCAGATTATACGCCGGAGTAAGCAGCGAAGCCTGCGTCGACGGGCAGCACCACGCCGGTGATGGCACTGGCAGACTTATCGTCACACAGGAACAGAGTAGCACCCAACAGCTCGTCCGCATCCACAAAGCGACCGGTGGGAGTGTTGGTCAGAATCTTCTTGGAGCGGGCAGTGGGCGTGCCATCCTCATTAAACAGCAGGGCCTTATTCTGTGCGGACACCAGGAAGCCGGGAGCAATGGCGTTGCAGCGGATGCCGGTACCGGCAAAGTGGGTGGCCAGCCACTGGGTAAAGTTGGAGATACCGGCCTTGGCGGCAGAGTAGGCGGGGATCTTGGTCAGAGGGGTGTAGGCGTTCATGGAGGAGATGTTCAGGATGCAGCCGTGCTGCTTCTCGACCATGTCCTTAGCAAAAGCCTGGGTGGGCAGCAGCGTTCCCTGGAAGTTCAGCTTGAACACGAAGTCCACGCCGCCGGCATCCAGATCAAAGAAGGACTTGCCGCCCTCCTTGGCCTCGTGCTGGTACTCATTGTCGGTGGTGGCACGGGGGTTGTTGCCGCCGGCACCATTGACCAGGATGTCACACTGGCCCAGGTCAGCCAACACAGCCTGGTGGACAGCTTCCAGTGCCTCAGGATCCAATACATTGGCCTTGTAGCCCTCACAGATAAAGCCTTCCGCCTTCAGCTCATCAGCCAGCTTCTTGACTGCTTCTTCATTCAGATCCAGGGCAGCGACCTTTGCGCCGCTCTGCGCAAAAGCGCGGGCCATAGCACCGCAGATCAGGCCGCCTGCACCGGTGACAACGACGACCTTGCCGGAAAAATCGATATTCAAGGGAAGATTGATCATGGTAAAAACCTCCAAAATTTATAATGTTAATTAGCTTCTTCCTGCCAGACGGTCCAGCATATCCCAAACACCCAGCATATACATAATGCCCAGAGCGCGATCGTACAAACCGTAGCCGGGGCGAACGTTTCCGGGACCCTCGCTCCACAGGTGACGGCCATGGTCAGGACGGATGTAGCCCTCGTAGCCGCACTCGTGGTAAGCCTTCAAGATCTCCAGAATGCCGGTGTCGCCGTCGCAATCCCGGTGGCTGGCCTCACTGAAGTCACCGTTGGGGAAGTGCTTAACGTTGCGGATATGGGCAAAGGCGATGCGGTCACAGTGCTTACGGACGATGTCGGCCACATTGTTGTTGGGATCCGCATTCAGACTGCCGGAGCACAGGGTCAAGCAGTTACAGGGATGGTCCACCATCTTTAGGAAGCGGTCGATATTGGCTTCATTGATCAGCAGGCGGGGCAGGCCGAAGATATCCCATGGAGGATCGTCCATATGGATGGCCATCTTGATGCCGGCCTCCTCGCAGGTGGGCATAATGGCTTCCAGGAAATACTTCAGGTTGGCCCAGAGCTTTTCGTGATCCACACCGGCATAGTCCTTGAACAGCTGGTCCAGCTTAGCCATACGCTCAGGCTCCCAACCGGGGAAGGACATATTATACTTTTCAGTGAAGTCCAGAATGTACTTAGCCATGGCGTTATAATCGTCCTGGATCATACCCTTCTCATAAAACAGAGCGGTAGAGCCGTCGCCGACCTCGTGGAAGAGATTGGACCGGGTCCAGTCGAAGATGGGCATGAAATTGTAGCAGATGACCTTCACGCCGAACTTGCCCAGGTTACGGATACACTGCTTGTAATTTTCGATGTACAGGTCTCGGGTGGGCTTGCCGATTTTGATATCGTCGTGGACATTGACGGACTCCACCACATCAATATTAAAGCCGTACTTTTCGCACTGCGCCTTCACTTCGGCGATCTCGTGCTCCTCCCAAATCTCACCGGGCATCTTGTGGTGCAGGGCCCATACGATGCTGGTCACGCCGGGGATCTGTTTGATATCGGAAAGGCTGATCTTATCATTGCCCTCGCCGTACCAACGGAAACCCATTTGCATTGGCATAAGAATTCCTCCAAACTCAAAATAGCTGCTCTCAAAAACAGCAGAGAACATACAACGTTAGTATACCATAAAACTACCTGTTCTGACAATCCAAAGCAGCAAAAAAAATAAACAAAAATGGCAGGTTAATTTTGGATAACTATACTATCCGCACCGCTTTGCAAAGAAAAGCTTGCCGTTTGGTGCAGTCTGCTGTATAATCAGCTCAGCAAACACAGGAGGAACCACACATGAAAAAAACACTGTCCCTACTGCTCTGCCTGGTGATGCTGTTGTCTCTATCCGGCTGCGCGGAGCTTCTGGATGCACTGGTCACTGTACCCCAGCAGACCCAACTGACCGAGCAAGACCCGCAGGCCACAGAAGCACAGCTATCCATCAGCGGTTACTATACCACCAAAGAAGATGTGGCGCTTTATATCCACTTATACGGCTGCCTGCCTCCCAATTTTATGACAAAAAACGAAGCCCGCTCCCGGGGCTGGAACGGTGGCGGTCTGGAACCCTACGCACCGGGTAAGTGCATCGGCGGCGACCGGTTTGGCAATTACGAAGGTCTTCTGCCAGACGCACCGGGTAGAACCTGGACCGAGTGTGATATCGATACTCTCGGTGCTTCCAGCCGGGGTGCCAAACGCATCGTATTTTCCAACGATGGGCTGATCTACTATACCGATGACCACTACGAAAGCTTCACTTTGCTGTATGGAGAGCCGTAATATGGAAACAAACGAGATCATCATCCGCTGCGATGCCATTGACAGTCCCAGAGGCTTTCACCGTGTCCTTGCCTGCGAACTTCATTTCCCGGAATGGTACGGCGGCAATCTGGACGCACTGTATGACTGTCTGACCACCATTGGCTGCAAAACCCATCTGCGGCTAGTGGGTTTTGAAAAGCTGGCTGCCTTCAGCCGGGGCTTTCGCCGGGTCCTGGAGGAGGCCTGTGAAGATAACTCCAACCTGCGGGTCACATTTTCTTAAGGAGGAATCGCCATGTCCTGGAAAGAAAGCAAGAAAAAGGCAATTACCTTCAGCTATGACGACGGTGTGGTGCAGGATACCCGTCTCATTGAGCTGCTAAACAAATACGGCTTAAAATGTACCTTCAATTTAAACTCTGAGCTTCTGGGTAAGCCCAATTATCTGAACCGGCAGGGGCAGCGGATCAATCATTACAAGATCCATCCCCGGGATGTCCGGGAACAGTATACCGGGCATGAGGTGGCAGTGCACACGCTGACCCACCCCGATCTGATGAAGCTGGACGAAAATGAGATCATCCGTCAGGTGGAGCAGGACCGGCTGAAGCTTTCCGATCTGGCAGGCTATGAAGTAGTCGGTATGGCCTATCCCTTCGGCACTGCGGACCAGCGGGTGGCCGAAGTGATCCGCAATCATACCGGTGTACGCTACAGCCGTACCGTTACCTGCACAGACAGCTTTGATCCGCAGGAGGACCTATACCTTTTTGACCCAAATGTGTATCATCTGGATTGGGACCGGATGTTTGCAAAAGCAGAGGAGTTTCTGTTGCTGACGCCAGATACTCCACAGATCTTCTACATCTGGGGGCATGCCTACGAAATGGACTATGACAGCAGTTACTGGTGCAAGCTAGAAGACTTCTTCAAGCTTGTAAGTGGTCACGGAGATGTCTTCTACGGCACGAACAAGGAAGTTCTGCTGGATTGACCCATCCTCAACCGTTTTTTGCACCGCCGAACCTACAAGGGGCGACACACAGGTTGCCCCTAAGTTCTCTGGTGGAGGAATTGAGAAACGAAAAACCGATGTTGAAAAGTATACTTAGCCAGCATGCGAAAAGGGTGCGCCGCGTTCTGCGGCGCACCCTTTGAGCGTGTCAAAGAAATGGGTTTTACGAAAGAATACCTATCTTCACAAAAACCCTATCAACGGGGATTCCAAAGGGGAAAGCGGCGGAAACTCTTGATCACACATCACCGGTCCGCTTTCCCCTTTG
>JAZUQE010000091.1:0-2529 GCA_045605575.1 Faecousia sp.
GTGACGGCTGATATCCACGCAGGAGAAGTAAGTGCCACTGTCGTCACAAAGCGCACAGCAATGGGTTCCGGCAGTAGCTTTTTGCAGCGTAGAATTATCGTAGAACCGCTGCTGATTGTCAAGCAGGATCTCTGGGTCAAATACGGCACTGTCACACAGAGGCGTCCGGGACTGAGGCTCGAACTGTGCAAGCTGGGCAGAAGCTCTTCCTGCGTCTTCATCCAGCTCCAGGGATATAATGTCATCCAGAGAACGGATATAACCTTGTGTGTACAGATATCCTATCAGTAGTTCTTTTCGCTCACTGGGAGAACAGTATAGTGTCCTGTCCGTTTTTCCGGAAATCTCTACATGCAAAGCGGTTTCGTGGACCATCAAATCCCGCATGGGAACATATTCTCCCCGGATGTAGCGAACGATTTCCAGCTTATCCACCAGGGCTCTGGCTTCCCCTTCCGGTTCTTCTGTGGTGGTGCCTAAGTACTTTTCGTATTCGCTGCGGGTATTGATGTTGGTAAACATTTGAAGCTCCTTATCAAAACTGGCAGCCTCATCCTGGGAGATCACGCAGGCCCGGCTTGCGTAAATAAAGCGGAACAGAGAACTGTTTCCGGTTTCCAGCCGGTAAACCACCTCGTCCAACAGTGCGCGGGAATAAAAGGCGTTGAATGGCTCAAGCCGATCTTGAAATTTGCCGGCACAGATATCTGCTCCGGAATTCAAAAGATTATTTTTCAGATGGCGAACGAAATCCAAATTTACTACCGGCATATCGCAAGCCAGCAGATACACATATTGACTGCGGGCGTGGTTTAGTGCCGAATGGACACCGGCCAAAGGACCTTTACCCAGATAGATATCGCTGCAAAGCCGGACATCAATACCTTCATACAGCTGAGGCTTGGCGGTGACAATCAGGATGTCAGAGAATTCTTCCTTCAGGGTTCGAATGATGTTTTCCAAAATTCGGCGGTCATCTGCCATTAGGAGCTGTTTATCAAAACCCATCCGGGAGGATTTTCCTCCTGCCAGGATGGCAGCGGTTCCAAACATAGGAAGAGCCTCCCGGAGCGTTTCCGCTCCGGGATTTTCGCTTGTAGTATTCACGGTTACGCCTTCTCGATCCGGGCGGCGCAAACCTTCAGCTCGGGAATCTTTGCGGTGGGATCGGTGACAGTGTTGGTCAGCAGGTTGGCAGGGCCGTCTGCAAAGTGGAAGGGCATAAACAGCACGCCTTCCGGTACGATGTCAGTAACTCTTGCTTCCACGACAACTCCGCCACGGCGGGAGGAGACCTTCACATCATCTCCTGGAGCGATGCCCAGCTTGGCAGCGTCGGCAGGGTTCACTTCCACATAGGAGCGGCCAGCGATATTCTTCAGGCCTTCGACGCGGCCGGTCATGGTGCTGGTGTGATAATGATACAGAATACGGCCTGTGGTGAAGATCATGGGATATTCACTGTCGGGAGTTTCTGCGGAGGGACGGTAGGGAGCGGGTTTGAACAGCGCGCGCTCACCGCGGCTGAACTTACCCACATGCAGAATGGGAGTGCCGGGATGATCGGCGGTGGGGCAGGGCCACTGCAGGCCTTCCTTTTCCAGGCGCTCATAGCTCATGCCACCGTAGGAGGGAGTGACAGATGCGATTTCAGCAAAGACTTCTTCAGCGGTACGGAAGCTGTTGCCGTAACCCAAAGCAGCCATCACATCAGAGAGGATCTCAAAGTCTGCGTGGCTCTGACCGATGGGGTTGATAGCCTTGCGAATCCGCTGTACACGGCGCTCGGTGTTGGTAAAGGTGCCGTCCTTTTCTGCAAAGGTGCAGCCGGGCAGAACTACATCTGCCAAAGCAGCGGTCTCGGTCAGGAAGATGTCCTGAACAACCAGCAATTCACAAGCCTTCAGCGCCTTTTCCACATGGTTCAGGTCGGGATCGGACATCATGGGGTTCTCGCCCATAATGTACAGGCCACGGATCTTGCCTTCTTCCACAGCATTCATGATCTCGGTCACGGTTAGACCGGGCTTGCCGGACAGGCTGACACCCCAAGCCTTTTCAAACTTTTCACGAACGGCATCGTTGAAAATCTTCTGGTAGCCGGGCATATCGCCGGGCAGACAACCCATATCGCAAGCGCCCTGAACATTGTTCTGACCGCGCAGGGGGTTGACACCGCAGCCGTACTTGCCGATTTTGCCGCACAGCAGAGCCAGGTTAGAGGTGCCCATAACGCCCTCAGTACCGGTGGAATGCTGGGTAACACCCATAGCATAGTAGATGCCGGCCTTATCTGCCTTGGCATACAAGCGGGCAGCCTTCTTCAGCTCTTCTGCATCAATCTGGCAGATCTCAGCGACCACATCGGGGGTGTAGTCCTTGACTACTTCCTTAAGCTCTTCATAGCCTTCGGGACGCTCATCAATGTACTTCTGGTCCTGCAGGCCTTCGGAGATGATCACATTCATCAGACCGTTGAACAAAGCTACATTGGTGCCGGGCTTGATCTGCAGGAACACATCTGCCTCG
>JAZUQE010000092.1:0-11191 GCA_045605575.1 Faecousia sp.
GCCCGGCAGATGCTACGCCCGACAAAGCGGGCTTGCATCTTGCCGACCGCTGCCACTCGCTCCCCTCCCTTTTTCCGCCACCAGCGGCGGTCGGGTCGCTCCCCATTGGGCGTCCGGCAATTTTGTAAAAATTGCATTGCCGCAAGGCGATAATCGTTTCATTTCCTGCGGAAAGTCCAACAATTGCGGTGTAATTGTTGGACGGACGGCCAATGGCCGTCCCTACGAATGGCCTGCACGATAAATACCAATTTGTGGAATCAAAGGCCGTAGATATCCCGGCGGGCGCCGTCGATCAGCTTCATAGCATTGCCATACATCATATCCTCTACATTTTGCTTTGTCATGCCCAGAGTCTGGCAGGCACGCTTGAAGGCCAATAGCTCTTCATAAGCAAAGAATGTGATGATCTTGCCCTCTTCCTCGCTGACCTCACGCAGATGGGGATCGTGGTTGGGGTCAAAGTACAGACCCGGCGGCACCAGATTTACATAGGAGCCGTTTTCGGTGATCCGGCGGCAGCGCATGCGCAAAATAGGCATATCCGTGCCGAACATCACATGCTCCGGGCCGCAGCGGCGGATGAGCTCCGTGATAGCATACTCACAGCAGTTGGCGGAGAAATCATACATGGTCTCAGGCTCCTGAGTCAGCAGGTCGAAGGCGTTGCCCACATCCTCCATGGTGTAGGCCCGGCCAATGTGGGCAACGATCAGCCGCACCTTGGGAAATTCTCGCCGCAGCTCCAGAATCTGGTGGATATTGACCGGGTCCTGCAGCCTGCCGTCTCGGGGAATATGGAGCATGCAGATAGCGCCCATCTCATTGAGTCGGGCCAGCTGATGCTTGGGGAAGAAGTCAAAAATGCGGATCTCCTTGGTAGGGATGTACTTGGGTGCACGGCTTAGGTAGCACTTGATACCCAGGTAGCCTCCCTTCCGGATCTTCTGCTCCAGCTCGTCGGCAGACTGGGTGGGCAGAGAGTAATACAAGGCAGGCCAGCCGGTTTCTTTGGATACCCGTGAAAGATAAGCATCGTGCTTTTCTCCATGGGTGGTGCTGAACATAAGCGCCTTTACATCCTTACCGGGGAACAGCAGCCGATAAGTTTCCTGCAGGTCCTCGATGGGATCTTCCTTTGCCACTGTGCTTGTCCAAGTGACGGTGCGCTTGGGTGCATTTGCAGGCACGGGATCCTTATCTTCTTGCCGGTAAACATGGGTGTGGACATCCAGGATCTTGTCGGGAAGGAAATCCTTCAGCTCTGTTTCCCAGATGTACTTGTCGTATTCGGTAACTTCCAGCAGTGCCATGATCTATCACTCCATTAAGGGGATCTCGATAGGCATACCGCCCTGGAGAGCGGACTCGTGGGCATAGATGCCGGGAATGGACATGGCAATGCCCAGGTCGATATCCAGCGGAGGCTTGGTGTCATCAAGGATGCACTGGATGAAGGCGCGCATCATCTTGGCATCTGCGCCACCATGACCGGCTGCGTTCCGCTCGCCCAGCCGCACGGGGATCTCCATCTTCTCCTCAAAGGTACCGGGGATCTCGGAAAGCTTCGCAAAGGAGGTGGCATCCACCAGGTTGGTAGTGTTATCCGTCTCAATGGAGCCCAGAGTACCGCAGATGCGGAAATTGTGGTCAAAGCCCACATAGGCACCAAAGCAGATCAAAATGCGGATCACGGCACCCTTAGCAGTTTTAAAGAGGGCTACGCCGGTCTCGGCACCGGTCTTGTAGGGATTGTAGCGCACGTCGGGCTCCATGCAGGTGACGCTGACGCAGCGGTCATTCATAATGTACAGCAGGGGACCCAGATTGTGGGTCAAGTATTTAATGGCGTTGTAGCTGTGACGCCAGTGAACCTTTTTGTAGTCATCGGGATTGATTTTGGTGATATCCCCGGCGTGGAGGTACTCACTTTCCGCATAGACGGTCTGGCCGAACTTTCCGTCGTCATACATTTTCTTCCAGGTTTGAATGAACTCCCAGTAGCAGCAATTCTCGCCAACCATGTACTTGACATCAGGATGAGCGTTAACGGCATCCTTCAGCTTCCGGGCATCCTCGATGGAGTCGATGGCTGGAATTTCACTGATGACGTGTTTGCCGGCCTCCATGGCCTGGATGGCGTGGCCCGCATGCAAGGTGGCGTCGGTAGCCAGGTATACCGCGTCGATATCGGAGGCCAGGATCTCCTCCAGAGAAGAGAAGCACAGCAGGTCCTTTACGTGGCGTTCTTCTTCAAAATACCGCTTGGCATCTGCCAAACGCGCCGGATCCTTGTCACAAATGGCCCGCAGGACCACATTTTCATCGTCTACTACGTTAGAGATCACGTCTCTACCCCGGCGCAGGCCGACGACACCGATTTTTACAACTTTCTTTTCCATGTTTGCAGCCTCCTTTATTACAAAGCCAAAAAATCCATAGGTTCAATGGGTCGCGCCATATCTTCGCTGACGTAAATGGTGCCTTTCGTCAGCTGGTAGATGGACGCGGGTACTTCCATGCACACAGGACCATATAACTGCAGACGGGAGATCATTCGTTCCCAGGAGCTGTAGCCGCCTGTGTTTTGCAGATCGTGCCGCTCCAGATGGTCCCGGGCGTGGATCACATCCCAGGGACCAATGGACACGGAGTATCGGGGCGTATGCCACAGGGCGCTGCCGCCGCCGGAATTCTGCTGCACGGTCAGCCGGTGGTTGTCCACAAAGCCGGCTTTGATCTGCAAGAATTCTTCCAGATTGTCCGCTTTAAATTTTTGTGTATGGGGATCGATGAAAGCGGTATGGCCGATCCAGCCGGTGGCGGAGATGATCAGGCCCGCACCGCCGCCCCCTTCCTCTGCGATCATATCGGAGTAACGATCGATGTTGTCATTGGTGTAGTAGTGCATCTGCTTCAGAGGCGGGCGCAGATCTTCCCGGAAGCTCATGTAAAACTCGCTCATAAAGTGGCCGCCCAGAGAACGGTACCAGCTGATAGGGGCTACATTGCCGGCTTCGTCGGCGTACTCGTCCATGCAGAAGGCATGGATATTCCGGCCGGAGACGTTGAACTTGTTGCACATCCGCACTGCGGTGGTGTAGATGTTCTTCCAGGA
Organism: Faecousia sp.; assembly: GCA_045605575.1. Classification (GTDB taxonomy): domain Bacteria; phylum Bacillota; class Clostridia; order Oscillospirales; family Oscillospiraceae; genus Faecousia. The sequence goes on from JAZUQE010000092.1 coordinate 3,119, forward strand.
GTTTGGAAAGACGATGACGGTCTTCTTGTCCTCCACATCGGAGCGGTAGATCCACTGAAACAGCTCACAGGCCACAGCACTGGAGGGATGAGGGACTACGCGGATGGAATATCCATGCACGTTGGTGGTCTCCATATCCTCCCGGCGGATACTGCGGCAGCGCTCCAGGACTTCCTTGTCCTGCACAGGCAGCCAGGCAGGAGGCGCGAAATCAAATAAACTGCGGTCCATAGTTTAGCCCTCCTTCTTTGCGATCTCGGAAAGTGCAGCCGGAAGCCAGTCGTAATCCGGCGCGGTTCTGGGAGGCACGGCTACATCTTGGCTGACATAGCAGGTGCCTGCGCTCAGCCGCATGAGACAGGCGGGATTTTGCGGACAGATGGGGCCGAACAGGCCAAGCCGCAGAGGGAATTTCTGATGGGCCGGGACACCACCGCAGCCGGTCAGGTATTCCACATCTACCCATTCCTTGGCAGCCAGCAGGTCTTTGGGGCCTACGGTCACAGCTTTGGGCGGTACATTGCCGATGTCACCGGCACAGCCAAACATGCCCCGCAGGGAATCATGGGCGATCATTTCCGGCATAGGAGTCACCAGCCGGGAGCCCATCTGCATCAGCTCTTCCATAGTGGGAGCGGGGAAACTCTCAGCATCGATGGCACCAATGCCGCCGGACCAGCTCAGGGCGGTGTAAGCTACGTCTGCGCCGCCCTGCTGCGCCAGCAGTTCGGAATATTCGCCGATGTTATCATCGGTCCAGAAATGGATCTGCTCCATGGGCATTCTCAGATCTGCTTGCAGACGGTCATAGAAATAGCGCATAAAGTGGCCGCTGCGGCTGTAGGGACTTTGCCAGGGGGCTACCTGGCCCTTTTCATTGGCGTATTCATACAGAAAGAAAATGTGCACATTTCGGCAGCTGACGCGGAATTTGTTCAGCGCCTCCGTCAGGGAAATGAACACTGCATTTTCCGGGCTGGGCAGGATCAGTACCAACTTTTCGTTCCGGATGTGGGAAAGCTGGATGCGCTGGAACAGGTCTACCGCAAAGTAGGTGTGCACATCCGGCACGATGTCCAGGTAAAATTCCGGGTTTTCAAACTGGCTGCCCTGATAGGCATACAGGTCTTCGTTGACCACCCGGTCCAGAACAGCCTGGTCCCGGAAGGGTAACCATTCGGCGGGGGCAAACTGAAAAGAGCTGATATAGGCCATGGCGAACGCCTCCTTACATTGGGTTTCCTATAAGCGTATCCTAGCGCAGAAGCCGGCGAATGTCCATGTATTTTTGGGTGTATAATTTATAATTTTGAAAAGTATTTTGGGAAATATAGTGCATTTTCGTGGGGTGTGCGGTATACTGGTCCCATCCGGACTGTAGGGAGGATAAAACCATGACCAGCTATGAAAAATACCCTTTGTCCCATGTGATATCTGTGCAGGAGATCGTATCTGCGGACAGGGTAAGCGGCCCTTATGGGCATGCTACCGTACACATCCACCCGGATGCCTGGGAGCTTTGCTGCTGCCTACAGGGAGAAGCCAGGATGGTGAAAGGAAACCAAGAGTATACCCTGCGGGAAAGCGAAGTGCTGCTGATCCCACCGGAGCGGGAACATGTGCTGCGCATCCAGATAATGGATACGGTAGCGTTCGTGATATCTTTTACCTGCAGCAGCGCGGAGCTTCTGCGCCCGCTGCAGGACGGTGTGGTAGTGGCAGGCGGTAAGCTGCTGCCAATCCTGGAAAATCTGATGGATGAGCTTTCTTTGTGCTTCCTGCAGAATTCCGACCGGCTGCACCTGATCCGCTTTATTCCCAACAGTCATTCGCCTTTTGGGTCTGAGCAGTTGATCAGTGGCTATTTGGAGCAGTTTATTATCATGCTGCTGCGGGAAGTGACCATGGAGCAGGGCCAGATCGTCCGCACGGGACAGTTTAAAGACGCGATCCAGAGCTATCTGGCTGACCAGGTGCTGGAATTCATCCGCGCACATGTCCGGGAAGCACTGACTGTGGAACAGACCGCTGCTTTCTTTCACTATAGCCGCACCCACTTGAACACCGTGTGCAAAAAAGCCTTTCAAATGAGCGTGGGGGAATTGATCACCAAAGAGCGGATCCGGGAGGCTAAAAGGCTGCTTGTGGAAGGTGAGAAAAGCGTGAGCCAGATCGCGCAGGAGTTGGGCTTCTCCTCTGCCCAGTATTTTTCCCACAACTTCAAGCAAAGAGTAGGCTGCTCGCCGACAGTGTACAGTCAAAACGCCCGACAGGGCCGGTTGCTGTAAAGGTAAAATGGTATTTGTCGGGGATTTTCCGTATAACACCGTAGGGGCGCTGACTAAGCGACCGCGCAATTTTGCAAACAAAATTGCATCACCGAAGGCGATAATTATTTATTTTACTACTGAAATTCCAACAATTGCGGTGCAATTGTTGCACGGGCAGCTGGTAGCCGCCCCTACGGCATCCACGGGAAGCTGCACGATAAACCGGGATTTGTATCGTTTAGCACAGGTAAAAAATGCGAGCGCCAACGGGGCTATCATTTTTTTAAATCACATTGTGTAAGGAAGCAGCTTTGCGGTTCTGAGTGGCCCGGCGCATGGCAGCGGGGGTGTCGCCATGCAGGAACATGGGATAGAACTCTAAGATCAGCTTTGTCAAGGGGTGTTCTGCTTCCAGGCAGGAGATCTCTGCCAAAACAGCGGCGGCGTTGGCTTCGTTTTGCTCCCGGCTGTTTTCTTGCAGATAACGGTACACCGCGCCTGCTGCGCCCAAAGCTCCATAGACGGGGACAATGCCCTGCTCGATAGCCAGGAGACTGGAGCCGATGAGACGGTCTTCTTTGTTCAGCTTCCGAGCGGGGTCCCCGCCTACACGCTGACAGGTATCCATGAGTGCACGGTTGCGGAATCGGGCCAGCAGATCCGTCACATGCGCCAGAATATCTGCTACCGGTACGCCGTATTGCTTGGAAAGAGCGACTGCACTGTCCAGCATAGCATTGTGGACCATATACAGGATATCCGGGTCATCAATGGACTGCCAAATATAATCATGGCCATGGAAGCCCCCCAGGTAGGCGCATACGGCGTGGCCCATATTATGCACATAGAGCTTGCGCTTGATGTAGAAGTCGAAGGGAGAGGCGGGTACCAGGTTAGGAATCTGGGGGATCGGACCCTGGAAGGCGTCCTTGTCCACCGGCAGGAAACCGTAGTTTTCCACGCAGACCCGCAAGGGATCGCCGTCCTTCATGGATTCCGTCTGCACCGGGACCATACGGCCGATGGAGGCTTCCACAAGACCTACCGTTTCATCAAACAGGGTGCATTCTGCTTCTGTCAGCTGGGCCTTCAGCATACGCTCCAGCACCTTGTTGGCGTCCATCAAATTTTCGCAGATTATGATATTCAGCGGCTTTTTGTTCATCGCCCAGCGCATGCGCAGACCGGCCACGATATTAGGCACGATGAATTTCAGAATTCTCGCCCCTACGGCGGTTGCCATGATGTCGCTTTCCGCAATGGCGGTGGCGACAGCCTGGACATCATTGCCGTTCACAGCTGTGACATTCTGGGTCCATACGTCACGGTACCCCTCGCTGGATACGTAACGCACAGGATAAGTCTGCCGGGTCTGCAGAGCGGTGACCACTTCCTCGGCTACATCCACGAAGGTCACCCGATAGCCGGCTTGGCTCAGCAGTGCACCGATAAAGCCTCTACCGATATTGCCTGCGCCGTACATAACTGCCTGCATAAATATTCCCTCTTTCTTTGCTTTGTGACCTGAGTTTATCAGCTTTTTTTAGAAAAGTCAATTCCGATCGGAAAAGTCAGCAAGTGAGAAGATTTGTTGAAGTTTTTAGTAAATATAAAAAAGATTTGTATTGAGAGCTTCGGTAAAATATGATACTATCACAAAAATAGATGTGATTACACACATTTATGTCCGAAAAGGAGTGCGGCGTTATGGATTTTTTACTGAGAAATTGTATGCAGCATGCCCAATATGCTTTTCCGGAAAGCGTGGTCGGTTACACAGCAGAATTTGATACAAAAGTTGACGAGGCAGCGCTGCATTTGGTATGCGGCGATCAGGTGATCCCATATCAGATGTCTGAGCGCGTATATGAAAATGACTGCCTTCGCAGCGCCAAGGTCAGCTTCTTTACGGATCTGCCCCAAAATTGCGAAAAACGCTTTGTGCTGGAGGCAGGGCGGCCTGCGCAGGGAGCCCCCGTTGCTGCCTGGAGAGAAGACGCTTTGGTGCTGAAAAACCGGCATTTGTCTGTGGTGATCGGCACCCACAGTGACCCGGTCTTTTCTATCTGCGAAGGGGCTGTGCGGGGAATTGCCCGGGTCGACAAGCCCTGCAGTAAGGAAGTAGAGCTGCTGGAAAACGGCCCCGTGTTTGCTAAAGTACGTATACGCATTGCCTTTGAAGACGGCAGCAGCTATGTACAGCTGCTGCGGCTGAATGCCTGTGATCCCTATGTGCTGCTGGATGAGACGATAGAACAGACAGCCCCGGCTGCGCTGGACATTACCTGGTACGGTCTGGAGCCGGAGTACAGGATCCAAAAACGCAATAACAGCGGCGTGGACTACCGCAGGAAAATTTGCCCCTGGCTGGCGGCAGATGTATATACAGATGACGATGGCTTGATCCGTCATGTGCGTCTGGCCCCTTATGATTCCACCAGCGGTGCGGCTGGGACCCATCTGATGAGCTTCCTGGGACCAGAGCTGGCTGCCGCCGCCTTCTGCACGGATAGTCTGCGCTGGAAGGATGGCACCTTTACCATTGAGGGCTATGACTATGGTAATTTGCCTCAATTTTACTGTAAATATCTGGATGGCGTGGCAAATCCTCTGTTCCGGTACCCTCTGAAAAGCGGGACACGGCAGACGGCGCTGGCGCTGTATCCCAGAGAATGGGAGCGGATGGAGGCACCTACCCCCTATATTGAGCGGCTATATTACCACACTTCCCGTGTGCCGCTGGACCGCTTTAAGGATTGGGTGTTGGAACTGCCCCTGGACCGGATATCCTTCCCCCAATTCTTCATCCCCGGCAGGATCCGGCCGGATCTGCGTTACGGTTTCGCAGGCTGCAAGGGACTGCCCGAACCGGAGAAGCTCATCGAATCCGTCCTCTCTAATAGACTATACACCGATCCCTGGATCTTCGGTGCTTGCTTTACCCGTATCTTTGAGCATTGGCTTCCGGCCTTTGATCTGCTCGCTGGCCGGATGACACCCGAACAATTTCGGTTTATGGTATCCGTATTCCTGTTCGGTGCCTATTGCTGCGAGACCGAGGAGGTGTTCCCTACAGAAAACATGTTGGCAGGCCATCCGAACTTCCTGCTGGACGTGAAAAACATTGTTGGCATGTGCGCGGCGATGTTTCCGCAGCATCCCCATGCGCTGCGTTGGAAAAATCACTATGAAAAGGCTGTGTCCCGGCTGTTAAAATACCATGTGCGGCCGGAGGTAAAGGCCTGGGGTGCAAAGGGTGGACGCTATACGGAAAGCTACGGTACCTACTTCTGGGCCAGCATGAAGCATGCCACGCAGGCCTGCCTGCTGCTGACGCTGCGTTACGGCGATAACCCTATGCTGTACCCCCAGCTGAGGGAAATCGGTAATTGGCTGATCAACTTTGTCACTGCCCCTATCAGCGGCAGACGGACGATCCCTTATAGCGGTGCCCATGCAGGCTGTCACGAGCGCAATCCTTTCTACCCACTGTGGAATGTTCGTGCATTGGGTCTTGCTCTTCGCAATTATGATCCGGAGCTTTCTCAGCAGCTGCTGAGCATTTGCCCGGCGGAAGAGCACTATATGGGCCACGAAAACTACTGCGACGGTATAGACGAGGATGTCTGGTCTCACCTGCTGGATAAGCTCCCCGAGCCCAAAGATCCGGGGCTTGCTCCCAACCTCCGGTCCTCCAAATTCACCGGCTATGGATTCAACCTCCGCTCTCACGTCGGTAAAAGCGATGAAATGCATGTATTCTTACAGCAGCTGGACGAAGGCCCTAACTACCGATGGGGCCGGGCGGCTTGGGGCGGCTGCGGCAATGTGCAGTATTATGCTGACGGAAAACGGTATTCCGGCATTCGCAAAGAGGACTTTGGCGACGATAACTTCCGGGATGAGGATGTGGGCTGCAATTTCTGCGTGCTGTTGGACCACACCTACCGCAGCATCGGACCGAATGATCTGGTGCATCCGTTGGCAGACCTGGACTTTGTCCAATATGTCCGTGCAGATGCGGGTAGTTATTCCAATTCCGAGTACCGTTACCGCAGCGTACTGATGGTGGATAACCGCTATATCGTGATCTACGATGCGGTTCGGGATGAGCATACCGAGGGTAAGTTCATCTGGAATCACTACGTAGATGAGCCGATGCCTTACATTCATCAGCTTGTCCCAGGTGTGAGACCCAGAGCTATGGAAGCACCCAAGCTGACCATCGACGGCGCGCCCAGGTATCCGGCTGTGCGGCAGGATAAGGATACACGTGGAGTGGTATATGACGGCTACGGTGATTTTCTGACCTTGGTCACCCATCGGGAAGAGATCCGGGCGGAGGCAACACCTTTCGGTGCCATTGTCCGGGAGGGACAGAACGTCGATTATATTTTTAATTCCAACGCCTACGGTAAGTACCGGCGAGAGGATATGGAATTTGCCGGTAAGCTGGGATTTGCCCGTAAAACCGCGGATGGGGTGGAGTTGGCACTGCTGGACGGTCAGTACGTGGGTATGTCCGGCTGCAAGCTGACCCGGTTGGCCGGTTCCGGTCAGATCTGTTTGCGTTGGACTGACGCCGGTATCACCGGTAAGGTCTGTGGCAGCGTTAAGGTCCGGTTGGAAGCCATGCTTCCGGAAAGCTGCAAGGCCTACCAAAGCGGCGCAGTCATCAACTGGGACGATGGCGTGCTTTCATTACAGCCCGGCAGCTTCCAGATCACAGCGGCGGCCCCCACCCCGGGGCAGATCCGCGGCCTGTCCTATGTGAATACCCCGAATGGCTTGCTGGTCCGCTTTGATCCCAATCCCTTTGCCGCTGGCTACGAGCTAGAGATCGATGGCAATCGGACGGTAGCTTGTCAAGATACCCAGTTGTTGCTTCCGGAGGCTTCCGGTCGGCTGACGCTTCGGGCACGGGCAGTCTGCGAAAGCGGCGAGGGCGAATGGAGTGACGGGATCACCGCCTGGGTGCTGGCCGATGTTCCCCGGCATGTGAATGGTCTGCGGGTCATGGCCAAAAAAGACGGATATCAGATCCGATGGGGGCGTATGGCAGGCGTGAGCGGCTATAAGCTCTATCGGGTAGATGCGGGAGAGGAAATGCGGTGCATTTACGAGGGCGAGGAGCCTCGGTATTTTGACACCGAAGCAGATGAGACAGCTGTCTATTATGTCAGTTGTATCAATGGCTTCGGCGAGAGCCCGTTGTCCTTACCCAGAGATGCCCGCCCCGGTGGCATGGCTTACTTGGATCCGGAACCGGAGATTCGCTTCCAGCGAAATACCCTGGTGAATCACCACGGCTACGGCGGATTCGACTATGTTTATAACGAAAACCGCAGAATTCTGGACTATCCTGATTGATCGAACACAACAGACCCGCAGAGGTTACTGCGGGTCTGTTTGTCCATTTCAAATTTCAGTTTGTCTGGCTGTTTTATTTCCGTGAACTGTAGGGGAGGGTCTTGACCCTCCCTTGTTCTTTCTCTCACACCTACGGGTATAACGTGATGTTTTTAGTGCGGAAACGGAATTGGCTTTTCACCCCAAAGGAAGACGCTGGGAATATGATACTTTCTGTCCGGCCAGAAAGTATCCAAAGAGCCGCCGGGGGCCCTCCGTATGGGCCCCGGCCTCCCCCCACCGGGGAAGGGGGAAACGGGGGGTTTTTTTGGGAGGAATTTTACCCAACCTTTTTCCCCTTTTGGCCGTCTGGGGAGTCCGGGGACCATACGGAAGGTCCCCCGCGGCTCTTTGGATACTTTCTGGCCGGACAGAAAGTATCATATTCCCAGCG
>JAZUQE010000093.1:0-9995 GCA_045605575.1 Faecousia sp.
CAGCACCTGGGGATAGATGGTAAGTCCCTTACACAGCTCACTAAGGGTCTGCTTCTTAGCCAGCATGACCTCCATGATCTTCAGGCTGGTCAGAATACCGTCACCGGTGGTAGCATACTTGCTGATGATGATGTGGCCGGACTGCTCACCGCCCAGTCGGCAGCCGTTCTTGACCATATGCTCATACACATACTTGTCGCCCACAGCGGTCTTGGCATAGCCGATGCCCTTTTCATCAAAAGCTTTATACAGGCCAAAATTGCTCATGATCGTGGTGACGACGGTATTGTTGTCCAGCTGGCCACGCTCACGCATGTAGTTGCCCAGAATATACAGGATGTGGTCACCATTGACTACATTGCCCTTTTCATCCACACACAGGCAGCGGTCCGTATCGCCGTCATAGGCAAAGCCCACATCCAGACCGTTCTCCACCACAAATTTCTGCAATCCCTCAATGTGGGTAGAACCGGCATTCTCGTTGATATTGGTGCCGTCGGGCTGGGCGTTGATCACATAGGTCTTGGCACCCAGTGCATCAAATACAGACTTAGCAATGTTCCAGGCCGCACCATTTGCACAGTCCAGACCCACCTTCTTATTTTTGAAAGAGAACAGTCCCAGGCTGATCAGATAGCCGATATAGCGGTTACGGCCCGCCACATAGTCCACCGTCCGGCCGATCCGCTCCCGGGTAGCAAAGGGAATCTCGTCATAGTGGGCACCGAAGAGATTCAGATCGCCGTCCAGATAGCTTTCAATGTAGGAGATGGTCTCCTCATCCATCTTCTCGCCCTGGGCGTTTAAGAGCTTAATGCCGTTGTCATAGAAGGGATTGTGGCTGGCAGAGATCATTACACCACAGTCGAATTCGTCCATCCGGGTCACATAGGCCACAGAAGGTGTGGTGGTCACGTGCAGCAGATAGGCATCTGCGCCGGAGGCGGTAATGCCTGCCGCCAGAGTATACTCAAACATGTAAGAGGACCGGCGGGTATCCTTGCCGATCAGGATCCGGGCAGGCTCTGCGCCCGCAGGACGCTTCACATTGTAATACCAGCCCAGAAAGCGGCCCACCTTATAGGCATGGTCCGCAGTCAGATTCACATTGGCTTCTCCACGGAAGCCGTCAGTTCCAAAATACTTACCCATAAATTACTCCTTTTAACGTTTGGAAACGATGGTATCGCTTTTCTTGTAGATACTGTTTTCCGGCACCACGCCACGGACGCAGGAGGTAGGATATACATTGGAATTTCTGCCAATGACCGTACCGGGATTCAGTACGCTGTTGCAGCCGACCTCCACAAAGTCGCCCAGCATAGCCCCAACCTTTTTGATGCCTGTCGGAATAGGGTGGGCACTATGGATCACTACCAGGCCCTTATCGGACTTAACGTTGGATGTGATAGAACCGGCACCCATATGGGCCTTGTAGCCCAGAATGCTGTCGCCCACATAATTATAGTGGGGTACCTGAACGTTATCAAACAAAATGACATTTTTCAGCTCTGTAGAATTACCTACCACGCAGTTCTCGCCCACCAGCGCAGAGCCGCGAACAAAGGCGCAGTGCCTCACCTCGGTATTGGCACCGATGATACAGGGCGCACCCAGATAGGCCGTAGGGGCCACCTTGGCAGTGTTGTGCACCCAGACCTGGGGGGTCAGCTCCGTAAATTCTGTCGGATCCAGCTTTTCACCCAGGGAAAGGATCAGTTCTTTGATGCCCTTCAGTGCCTCCCAGGGATAGGTAAAGCCTGCAAGATACGAGGCTGCCATGGTATGGTTTAAATCGTACAGATTTTGGATTTCGCACATAAAAAAACGACCTTTCTGCCGGGGGATCCCCGGCAGAAAGGATTATATCATATTTTCTGCACAGAATCAATCATTTTATGCAATGTGCACCTCGGCTCACATGGCTGCCTTGATGCAGGAGATCAGAATATCGCCCGCCACTACCCGGTCTTCCGCGGCGAAACCATCCGCAAAATTGTCGGAGTAGAGCACTTGAGCATTGGGCGGGAATTCATCATCGCCCTCCCACACCAGCAGCTGCATACGGTAGTTACCGATCAGATTAAACTGATAGCCCGCATCACCATGCTTGACCGGCTGAGCGCCCATTTTCTCACAGGCCGCCCGGAAAGCCGCCACACGGGTGCCGAAGGTAAAGGCCGCCCTGGTCAGCACCCGGCCTGTGTAAGGCTTGATGTACATCTCGCCCCAGGGCATTTCCCGGAAGGTCTTCCACTCTCCATTCCAGGCTACGGCCTTACTTTCCAGCAAATACCGCAGCAGGAAGGTCTGTACGCTTAAGTGAGGCAACTTGCCTTCATCCATTGCCCGGAGGGCATACACCGGATGGGCAATCGCATACTCTCTGCCCAACAGGTTTACATAAAATTCTGTTCCATCCCATTTCACGCCTGTCCGCGCCACCGCCGCCTCCGGCTCTAAGTCACGGAACAGGTTTTCGTAGTAGGAAAAGGGTACTTCTTCTTTATGGTTTTCGATCTGCATATTACATCTCCTGAACACTGTTAGGAAACAGGCTGGCATCCGTGTGGGGCAGGAAGCAGGCTGCTACGAAGCTGTCCATATAACCGGGATAGGTAGAAAGCTCCAGATAGGTCATGTTTGCGCCCACCTCATGGCATTTTTCCGCAGCCTGCTCACTCATGAGCATGGCATAGGCACCGGTGAGAGAGGAATTGCCGATATAGTGGTACTTTTCCAGCTCCACATCGGGCAGCATACCGATATTCACCGCATTCTTCATGTTGATACCGCTGCCGATGCCGCCCGCCACACAAATACGGTCGATGCAATCGGGGGTCATATCCACGCTCTGCAGCAAAGTGTCGATACCGGAGTAAATGGCACCCTTTGCGCGGATGAAGTTATCGATATCCACCTCGTTGATGGCCACTTCACGCCCCGTATCCGATTCCTCTGCGGTAGCAATGATGTAGCGGCCCATGCCATGATGGTCACGGGCAATGCGGGGATTATCCCGGACAAACAAGCCCTTGGCATCGATGGCTCTCACCCGGAACAGCTCGGAAATAATGTCGATGATACCACTGCCGCACAAACCAACCGGCTTCTGACCGGGATCGCCCACTACGGTAAGCGTGGGTTCCAAGGTATCCTTGTCAATGGTGATGGCCTCAATAGCTCCATCGGTGGCACGCATACCGCAGGAGATGTCGCCGCCTTCAAAGGCCGGTCCGGCGGAGCAGGCGCAGCTCATAAGGAAATCACGGTTGCCAAAGACGATCTCGCCGTTGGTGCCCAGATCGATGAACAGCGTCATCTCATCCATGTTCCACATCATGGTGGCCAGGGTACCCGCCGTGATGTCGCCACCCACATAAGAGCCGATATTGGGAGCAATGACCACCGGTGCCAGAGGGTTGGCAACCAGTTTCAGATCACCGGCTTTCAGATCCTGCCAGGCAAAGAAGCTGGGAATATAGGGATCCATACGCACCGGATCCGCATCCACCCCGAGGAGCAAATGGTTCATGGTGGTGTTGGCACCGATGACCAGGCGCAGAATGGACTTTGCCGAGATCTTCGCTGACTTGCAGAGATTGCCCAAAATGGGGTTCAGCGTCTCTTGAATGATGGCATCCTGCAGGGCCTTTCTGCCGCCGGGCTTGGTGCTTTGAATGATACGGTTGATCACATCCGCACCGAAGCGGATCTGCCCGTTGCCGGAAGAACCCTTGGCCAGCAGCTTGCCGCTGATCAGATCCGCCAGAACCATGGTCACCGTGGTGGTACCAATGTCGATGGCACCACCCACGATGGCAGTGTCCTCATAGGCGCAGATATCCATGCAGGTAAACACGTTATTCTTCATCTCGCCCTTGACACAGACACGGAACTCATTTTCGCGCAGGGCAGCAGCCAGCTTGACCATGACAGCAAAAGGCACGATCACACGGCTGCATTCGTGTTCCGCGGCAGCCTCCTGCACCGCCCACTGGAGCCGCTCGATGTCGGGCATGGTGTCGTCTTCGGAAGGCGGTGCCATTTCCAGCTGCAGTGCCATAAAAGAGTTGATAAAGGGCAGACCGCCCTCTTCTTCGATCTGGCGCTTGGCGTTTTCGAAGATGGCCAGCTCCTCGGGAGAACTGAGATCCGCAGTCTTCATGCGGCTCTGATAAGCGGACGCAATATCGGGAACCAGGACGGTCACATCGCCGACTACTTTGCAATTACAGCTCAAGCGCCAGCCCTGGGAAAATTCTTCTTCAGAAATATGGCGGGAGGGAATGGTCTCTACCTCACCTGCCAGCAGTTTCACGCGGCACTTGCCGCAGGAACCGTTGCCGCTGCAGGGTGCGTCAATGGCCACATTGGCCCGCCGCGCCAGCTCCAGCAGATTATCACCGGCGTTGGCCTCGATTACAACAGCCTCGCCGCCCTCAATTTGGAAGGTTACTTTCATTCAAGGATATCCTTTCAGTATTTTGAAATGGGCGGACACAAGGTCCGCCCCTACGGATTCTTTCGTACATAGGTGTAGGGGCGGACCTTGTGTCCGCCCGCCACACCGGGTTTGTATTACATCAGAGGCTCCATGCCCAGGACGGGATGACCCTTTTCGGACAGCCAGCCGTAGAGCTCCTCACAGTCGGTGGTGATGGTCTCGTCAGCGATCATATCCACGAAGTTGTCAATGCCCAGCAGTTCCTTGGCGGTGGCATTCAACCGCTCAGCCACATCGTCTTTCAGCTCCTTGGGCATCCAGACAATACGGCCCACGCCGCCCTCAGCGGAATCAAACGTCTTGGAAGCAATGATGTGACGGCCATGGCCCATGTAACCGGGGGTCTGGACACGGCCGCCGGTGCAGCTGGCCAGCTCGCCGAAGGTCATGCCGGAGGGAGTCATGCCCTTGAATTCCCGGTTGACCACGATCACGCCGTTGGAAACGGGCTCAATGCCGCAGATGCATTCGAAGCAGCCGCAGGAGGTCATGGGATCCTCCAGGATGGAGTACAATGTCACGTTCTCCACCGCGCCGTGGGTAGCTTCCTTGATCATCCGGTTGACTTCCTCATAACGGCCGGTGCGCTCGTCGATCAGACCCTTCTTCTCGATGGGCTGGCAGGGACCGTTGGGATCCAGTTCGTTGGTAGCCTTGGCATCCAGCCAGCTTACGGCACCGCACAGGCCCAGACGCTCAGGAGTAACCACGCAGCAGTGGGCAGGAGCAAAGCTCTGGCACAGGATGCAGGTGTAGTAGCGATCCACGCTCTCGTCGGTCATGGAAGCCAGACGGTCGTCGCGCTGCGCATAGCGGGGCATTGCGATCTCATCCCGGAACTTGCCAGCCTCGCCCGGCTCGGTGATGATGGTGACCTGGCACTTATCCACCACGGCTTCAAACTCGTTCATGATCATTACATACAGCACTTCCGCGAAGTCCTTCAGCCGCAGGCCTGCCTCGAAGGCAGCATTGCTGACGCGGACACGCACCTGGTTGCGCTGACCGGTATGCATAACGCCTTCCATGTAGTTGAACCAGGCATGGATCTTACGCTCGATGACGGACTCGAAATCCACCTGCATCTTCTTGCCGGCGACCTCAATATAAGTAGCCAGAGCCAGATCCTTGGCACCGTCCAGATCCGGGCCTACAATGGAGATCTTATGATCCTCGATTTCATCCAGCCCCCGCATCACCACCAGCTCAGCGGTAGGATTCTTGGAGGACCAGCACTCGTTGTGCATATCGGCCTTACGGATGATCTCGCCCTCAAAAGCAGCGGCAAAAGCCACGGGGATAGGCAGCTCGGTGACCTTGATCTTGATGTTACGAAGCTCCAGAGACTTCTTGACGGTCTCATTGTGGTCAACAACGCTTTCCAAAGCGCCGGGAACCTGGTTCTCGCCCAGGTCGATGTCCACTACCACGGGGAAGCCCAGAGCGATGGCGCCGGCACCGGCGGATACCACTACGGCATCAATGGCGCCAAAGGTGTTGACGAAAGCGGGAACTCTGTTCTTCGTGTACTCCAGCAGGCCGCCCAGGTCGCCGGGCTGCACATTGCCGAAGATCAGCGCCGCACGAACGGCCACAGTGACAACATGGATCACGGAGGTCACATCATGGCCCAGCGGCACCACGCGGTACTCAAGGCCTGCCTTCACGCCGCCTTCACAGCACTGCTCGATCACATCGCCCACCAGGAAGGTCAGAATACCCTTGCTCTGGTAGTCTTTCACCACCTTCACCACATCGGCCGCATCGTCAGCTTTACCCAACACAACGGCTACACCGGGGATATCGCCGGTAACCAGCGGCACGCCCAGAGAGCGGATGATGGGGTCCGGCACAAAGCCGATGCCGGAATCATTTGCATAAGGATCGGAGGATTCTGCCCACTTCAAGCCCTCGATGATCTCCGCGCCCACGGCAGTAGCAAGGCCGGCGTTCAGCGCCTGGCCCAGGTCCTCCTGGTTGGTGATCAGGCTCTTCAGCACGCCCACGCAGGGAACCAGATCGCCCAGGGTCTTCACCTTGACGCCGGTAGCGGCATAGATGGTGGGGAAGAAATACGCGGTATCGGGGAAGGCGATGGGCTTGTCCGCGCCATACTTTTCGATGGCAGCGTTCACAGCGCCCTCAGTCAGTCCGGCCACAGCATTGCTGCCGCCATAGATCAGATCGGTCAATACACTCATAATGTTTCCTCCTGTAATTTAGTTAGCAAAGATAAGACGGTTGCTTGCTCCCGCCGGGTTTATATCAAGCCCAAAGGCTGAATATACGAGATTATACCAGACCCAGTATGATTTGGAAAGAAACAAAGCCCTCTCCCACATCATCGGTCAAATAAAGAACAGACAAAAACAGTTCCGTTCCGTCCTCCAATTCCATCCGGAATGCTCCGGTCTCCTGTATGGCGTCACCGGAAGTAGACTTTGTATTGTTTACCGCTACTTTCTGCAGCGTCAGCTCTACAATCTTACTCCCGAAAAGGTACCGACTCATCTGTAGAAGCTTTTCTTCCCCATTCTGGGCTACGTTAGGATGCAGCAATTTCATGCCAGCCTGTATGTCGCCGGCTACCAAGGCAGTAAGCATCTTTTCCACTTTTTCAGCCGCCTGCATGCTTGTTTTCCCGGTGCTGTCGGAGAAATTGGTCGTAAAGTGGCACCCCGCAAAAAGGCAGGCGATCACCAGTCCCAGTGCCGCAATCCGCAACATTTTACTCATAGGCGCCTCCTCTCGTCACATCGTCACACAAAAGCCTATACTTCCATAGTCTGAATCCGCTGCAGAAGTAATCTCTGCAAACAGCCCGCGATATAATACAGCGTCTCATACCGCACAAAGCGCAGGGAATTCCGATCCCAGAGCAGTATTAGCTCCGGCTGAAATTCCTCGTCCCCGAAGTAGAACTTCAAGCACATAGAAAAATCGGGAAAAACGCACAGCCTGTAACCCAGATCGCCCATTGCTGTCGGCACTGCACCCATACTCTCCATGATGGCACGGAATTTTTGTGGCTTTTTATGAATGTGGCCTGCCAATTTCGGCATAGCCATGCTCAAACCACTGCCGCCGACCACCACGCCGGGCAAACTGCTGACCACGCAGAATTCACCTGCCGCCGCAGCATCAGCCTTGCGGTCACAGAGCCAATCATAGACAGACAAGCCTTCCCCAAAGTCGGCAGGTCTTCTATCCACTGTCACCGCGGCAGTTTTCTTATGGATCAAAACCTCCTGGGCAAAAAAGTTCGTCCGCAGATACGACCCTGCATCCTCTACCCCAGGCTTTGCGGCTAAAACCGCCATATCATAACCGGCACACCGCTCTCTTGCGGCCTCCAGCATAGTTTCATAGTTATTCATGAAATCATTCAGCGAACACGACCGCTTCCACCTGTTCCGCGATCTGCTGCATGCCCAGCGCGCTGGGATGTCCGTTCTGCTTGTCGATATTCGCCAATTCCACCGCCACCGCGCCGTAATAGGCGGCAGCATCCAGAATTCCCCGGCAGATTTCAGGCTTTAGATCTGTGTTGATCACGCAGACCACCTTCGCCCCGGGGTTTTCCTGCTGCAGCACCGCAACCGTCTCACAGTATGCAGGCAGCACACACTTCAGATCCTCAGCCGTCCGGTTTTCAAACTTCACCTGGCCCACTTCCCGGTCCAGCCAGCTGTCATTGGTGCAGCCGAAGAGGATGATCAGCTCCGGCCCGCGGCCGTTTTCGTCCTTGAATTCCTTCAAATAGTGAGCCCGCACCGTAAAGGACGATTCCGGCGGCTGCTGCTCCCGCACCTGGGTGCATACCGTTGCACCGGAGTAACTTTCATTGCGCAGCAGCTTCATTTCCCGCCGTAGCATCAGCATATGCCACCAGGTCTGCTCCACTTGAAACATATCGTCTACATTTTCCAGGTTCGGATAATAACAGGAATTCCCCTCTGGAATCCATCCTTGAAAAGTAGAGTAACTGTCGCCCAGAATGCTGAAACTACCAATCACACGGTTTGCATTTTTGCTCATTGCATTATACCTCAAGAAAAACGATTGTTGTAATTTTACCACAGATCCGCCGTCATCCCATGTCATTCTACGCGCAGCACGGTTCCATGTACTTACGGCTTGTTTCCGGAATCCTCATCTCTATCGTCAGCCTCTTTTTTCTTCCTGTTTTGGTAGGACTTCATATCCTGCCAAAAGCCTACTTCCATAGGAATAAAACTGATGATACTGCCAAAACCGCAAAACCCAGTGATCAACATTCCAATAATCAGCAGATAAGCAATATCATAATGACTGCCCAGCCACCATAGAATACCGCCCACCGCAGTCGCTACAGGAAACAGGTAGACCATATGCCACTTCCCGGAAAGTTGTCGTCTTGACAGCATATCCAGCAGCGGTGTCAGGATCCAGTCCATAATCAGTTCAAACATACATTCACTCCTTTGAACCGATAGAGAAAGCAAACTGGCTGGGAGGGAGTTTCCCTCCCAGCCAGAAACGCGTGGGATATATTGCATACGCCTCGGCCCCCACTTTTAAGAGGGGGCTGTCAAATTGCCGATTTTAGGCAATTTGACTGGGGGAGTTCGAAGCCATTCACATACTCCCCCCGGCTGTATTCGCAGCCACCCCCCTCGTAAATGCGGGGGGCAAGGCATTGCCAGTAACCCTTACAGCTCCAGATAGGAATCGGAGTACAGGGTGTGGTTCTTAAAGATGTCGCAAGACTTGATGGTCTCCATCAGTCGCAGGTCGTTGGGGTTGACGATGGCGGAGGTCAGACCCTGCATCATGCACATAGCAACCAGAGCGGAGTCCATGATGGGACGGACATGCTTGGGAGCGCCGTTGGAGTTATTGGACAGACCACCGGTGGACTTCAGACCCTTGTCAGAGAACATCTTGATTGCTTCCAGAACTTCCATCTGCTTGTCCTGCATGCCCTTAACGACCAGGAACAGGGGGTCAAACCACAGGTCGTCGGAGGTCATACCCAGAGACAGGCCGCGCTCGAGCATGTTGTCGCAGTGCATTTCGCGCTCAGCATTGTCCTTGGCAATACCGTCAGCGGAGCACAGAGCGATACAAATGGCATCGTTGGCAGCAGCCAGATCGATGTAGCCGATACGGGAGCCGGCGTCAGCAGAGTTGACGATGGGCTTGCCGTTGGTACGGTTGTAAACCTTGATACCGGCTTCGATAGCACGCATGTTGGCGGTGTCCAGTGCCAGAGGAACATTGTTGAAGTTCTCCTGCAGCAGCTTGACAGCCCACATCATACGCTCGGGACCGTCCTTCTCAGCAGGTCCGATGTTCACATCCAGGTAGGTAGCGCCGGCAGCGATCTGCTGAGCGGCACGCTCCAGGATGGGCTTGGGATCCCGCTCGTCCATAGCCTTGCGGATCACCGGCGCGATGCAGTGGATACGCTCGCCGATGGTAACGAAGGTCTTGCTCTCGGGGTTGT
>JAZUQE010000094.1:0-27175 GCA_045605575.1 Faecousia sp.
ATGTGACCGGTGCGGGCTCCTATGTGGATAAGCTCTACACCACCTGCTACATCGAGTCCGAGACCGGCGTGGTCTGGGCTCCCAACGGCAGACTGTTTGCCGGCAAATAAAACGCATACTTTTCCCCCTTCAGATAGCGAAGGCCGGGCATCTTGGGATGCCCGGCCTTTGCGAAATGCAACAAAGCTCCATGGGGGTGCGGAGGAAATTAAGTGACGCTCACCAAGGATACCCCAGAGGGGTGCCTTGGTGGGCGTCACTGTGAAGCAGAGGTAAAATTATACGCCGAATTACAGAGTGCCGCGGGCTGCGCGGATGCGTGCGCAGGAACGCTCTGCGCCCAGGATCTGCATAACGGTATACAGGTCGGGGGAGTTGGTCTTGCCGGTGACAGCCATACGGATCACAGCGGATACATCGGCAACGGTGCCGGGGAATGCGGTGGGATCGGCCTTGTAGGCCTTCATGTCGGTGTGAAGCCGATCTCCTCGGTGATGGCCTTGACCTTGTCGAACCAGGCGGAAGCGTCATCTGTTGAGTCGTAAGTGGCCAGGAACTTATCGAGGATGTCTGCGACGGTCTGCTTGCTCAGCTTTTCATCGAAGATAGGGGCTTCCATATACTCGTCGTAGAAGAATCCCATGTAGGGCTTGGCTTCCTTCCAGGTGGCCAGATCCTTTCTGGGCTTCTTACCGCCGCGGCCGATGGCAAGGATGGCAGTAGCAAAGGCGGGATCCGCAGCCAACTTTTCGGCAAAGTCGGGGTCGAATTCCTTCGCCCACTCCAGCAGAAGCGTATAGACCTTCTCGGCACTCATTCGAGAAAGCACATTTTTGGAGACATCCATCAGCTTTGCGTAATCAAACAGACCACCTGCCGGATTCAGCTTTTTGGGGCTGAACTTAAAATCATCCATGCTGGCATCGGGGTTTGCACGCCGCCAATCTTCAAAATTGGAATTCAGCAGGGTGAGCAGATATTCCCGAACGGACTCAACGGGGAAGCCCTCTGCCTTATAATAGGTCAATGCACTTTCGGGATCTTTACGCTTGGAGAACTTACGCTTGGTGGTGCCGTCCATCTTCATCAGAGTTCCGATGTGGACATACTTGGGCAACTTAAAGCCGAGTGCCTGGAACAGCTGGATGTGGAAGGGCAGGGTGGCCATCCACTCATCGCCGCGGACCACATGGGTAGTGCGCATGAGGTGATCATCTACGGCGTGGGCAAAGTGATAGGTGGGGATACCGTCGGACTTCAAAAGAACATGATCCACATTGTTCTCGGTGATGGTCAGCTTGCCCTTGACCAGATCGTCAAACTTGAACTGATTCTCAATGGAGCCCATGGACTTAAAGCGCAGCACCCAGGGATTACCGGCGTCCAATTGGGTCTGGATGTCTTCCAGGGAACGGTCACGCCACATGGCATACTTACCGTAATAGCCTGTGGTCTCCTTATTGGCTTCCTGCACCTCCCGCATGGCGCTCAGTTCTTCTTCTGTGCAGAAGCAGGGGTAGGCCTTGCCTTCGCTAACAAGCTTCTTGGCGTAGACATGATAGATATTCGCTCTTTGACGCTGACGGTAGGGACCGTAAATGCCGTTGTCGCCATCGTGGGTGGCGCCTTCGTCGAAGTTAATGCCATAGTGCTTCAGTGTATCAATGAGGATCTCAACAGCGCCGGGGACTTCGCGCTTGGCATCGGTATCTTCCACACGCAGGAACAGAACGCCGCCGCTCTGGTGCGCCATCCGCTCGGAGATCGTACCCTGCACCAGGTTGCCCAGGTGGACAAAGCCGGTGGGGGAGGGGGCCATACGGGTAACAACGGCACCTTCCGGAAGGTCGCGCAGAGGAAAACGCTGCTCCAGCATTTCGGGTGTGTCGGTTACATTGGGAAACAGCAGTTGGGAGAGAGCTTGATAATCCATAGTATTCTACCTTCTTTGATCAAGATATATTTTCTGCATTATAGCATACAAAGTGGCAGAAATCAATAAACCCGGCGTATAAAATGCTCTTGCGTAATGGCAAAACTTATGATAAAATGACCTGTAGATTTTAGAAAAAAAGGAAGCGTTTTTACTATGAGCGAAGAGATCCTGCAGGCACAGCCTGCCAAGAAGAGAATGTTATCCGGCATCAAGCCCTCCGGCGATTTGACCCTGGGTTCTTATCTGGGCGCTGTGAAGAATTGGGCGGAGCGTGCCGATCAATATGAGTGCTTTTACTTTATGGCAGACCTGCATGCCATCACCGTGCGGCAGAATCCGGCGGATCTGCGGCGGCGTACCCTGGAGCAGCTGGCGCAGTACATTGCTTGCGGTCTGGATCCGGAGAAGAATACCCTCTTTATTCAGAGCCATGTGCATCAGCACGCGGAGCTGGGCTGGATCCTGGATTGTTACTCCATGTTTGGCGAGCTGAGCCGCATGACCCAGTTTAAGGACAAGTCTGCCAAGAACGCGGATAATATCAATGCAGGACTTTTCACCTATCCCAGCCTGATGGCGGGCGATATTCTGCTGTATCAGCCCGATCTGGTTCCTGTGGGTGAGGATCAGAAGCAGCATGTGGAGCTGACCCATGTGATCGCACGGCGCTTTAACGGCATTTACGGCGACGTGTTCAAGATCCCCGAGCCCTTTGTACCCAAGGTGGGCGCAAGGATCATGAGTCTGACCAATCCTCTGGCGAAAATGTCCAAGTCCGAAAATGAGGACACGGGCCGTGTGCTGCTGATGGACGATCCTGCGGTCATCATGAAGCAGTTCAAGCGTGCCATTACCGACTCTGATACGGAAAACTGTGTTCGTTACGACAAGGAGAACAAGCCCGGTGTGGCAAACTTGATGACCATTTATTCCGCTGTGACCGGCAAGACCTTTGAAGAGATCGAGGCGGAGTTTGCGGGCCAGGGCTACGGTAAATTCAAGCCTGTGGTTGGTGAAGCGGTGGTAGAACACCTGCGTCCCATTCGGGAGGAAGCTGCCCGGCTGATGAAGGACAAGGCGTATCTGGAATCTGTCTACCGGGATGGTGCCCAGAAGGCATCCTACGTGGCAGAGAAGACTCTGCGCAAGGTCTACAAGAAAGTTGGCTTTGTGGCAAAATAATATGATAGCGGCGCTGCTAAAATGGCAGCGCCGGTTTTTTAAGGTTTTATGAAGATTTGGGGATGGGATTGACTTTCTATAGAAAATAAGTTACAATTAGTTACAAATTATTGGAAGGTGGGATGATACATGCTTCGCAGATGGATGTGCGCTGGGCTGGCTGGGCTGCTGCTTTGCTTGCCGCTGCAGGTCAACGCCGCAACTTCGGATGAGATCCGCCAGGAAATCGATGCGCTTGAGGAGGAACGGGAGAAAAATGACGAGCGGATGGAGGAGCTGGAGGGACTGATCTCTCAAAATGCCCAGGAAATTGAGGATATTGTTGCCCAGAAGGATGCTGTGGATCAGCAGATAAACCTGCTGTATGAGCAGCTGGAAAATGTGAATGCCCAGATACGTCACTATGCGGACCTGGTGGCCATAGAGCAGGAAGCGTTGGATCTGGCCCAGGAGAAGCTGGACGCGCTGAATGAAGCCTACATAGACAGGATCCGGGCCATGGAGGAGGCAGGAAGGATCTCCTATTGGTCTATTTTGCTTTCTTCTGATAGCTTTGCGGATTTTCTTGACCGGGTGAACATGATCCGGGAAATTGCCAAAGCGGACCAGAGACGACTGGACCAGCTGAAAGCGGCCGCGAAAGAAGTGGAAGCACACAAGGATGCTCTGGCGGCGGAGAAAAAGCTGCATGAGCAGTCCCGGAAAGAACTGCTGGTGACCCAGCAAGTGCTGGATGATAAAAGAGTCCAGGCAGATGACTTGCTGCGGCAGCTTGTTGCCAAGGGAGAGGAATACGAGCAGCTGCTGGAAGAGGCAGAGGAGCGGGAGAACCAGCTCCTGGAGGATATTGCCCAAAAAGAAAATGAATTTGATGAAGCAAAGTACCAGGAGTGGCTGGCCACCCAAAAGCCGGTGACCGGCGGCACCACCGGAGGTACAACCGCCGGCGGCACGGTGAATACCTCCGGGTGGATGACACCGGTGCCGTACTATACACTCACCAGTCCCTTTGGAATGCGGGATCATCCCATTTTAGGGTATCCGAGGATGCATAACGGTGTGGATCTGGCCTGCGCGGCGGGTACGCCTATCTATGCTGCCAAGGACGGCGTGGTGAGTATCGCCGCATGGAGCGACACGGCGGGCAATTATGTGATGCTCGATCACGACGGAGGCTACAGCTCCGTGTATATGCATATGACACGCTATACAGTCAGCCCGGGGCAGTATGTGGCTCAGGGGGAGATCATCGGCTATGTGGGCAATACGGGCCTTTCCAAGGGAAATCACCTGCATTTCGGTATTTCCTTAAATGGCACTTACGTCAATCCTATGGAATATATTGGCTAACAAAACTGGGCAAGCTGTAAAAAACAGCTTGTCCTTTTTTGTGAATATTGACAATTACCATTCGGCAGATTATACTATAAGTATCATGGGTCAGTATTTGACGATTGAAAGGTGAACGCATATGGTGAAGAAGTGGAATGTGGTGATTCCAAAGCTTTCCGGAGGCAAAGAGCGGCGGGTCTACCTCTATTTACCGGATTCTTATGAGAAAGAACCGGGAAAGCGATATCCTGTTATGTATATGTTTGACGGCCACAATGTGTTTTTTGACGAGGACGCTACCTTCGGTAAGTCCTGGGGTATGAAGAAATACATGGACAAGGCAAAAAAGCAGCTGATCATTGTGGCGGTAGAGTGCAACCATGAGGGAAATTGCCGTTTGCAAGAGTATTCTCCCGTAAATTTTGAGAATTCCACCTTGGGAAAGATCAAGGGCAAGGGCAGAACTTATATGAACTGGCTGATCCATACGCTCAAGCCCTTTATTGACGAAAATTACCGCACCCTGCCGGATCGGATGAATACCATCATCTGCGGTTCTTCCATGGGGGGATTGATGGCACTGTACGGTGCCTGCGTATACAACCACGTATTCCAGAGGGCGGCCTGCTTGTCACCCAGTATCTGGGTAGATCCCGGCAAGATGTTGGAGCTGATCGCAAGGGCCCATATCCGGAATGACACGTGCATCTACATGGATTATGGCAGCGAGGAGATGTTCAATCACGCGGCCAACGCAGAGGCGCTGATCTCCACATCCCATCTGCTGCTGACCAAGCGGGTGAATCTGGCCCTGCGGGTGGTGCCGGGCGGCAATCACAGCGAGGCTTCCTGGGAGCGTCAGATCCCAGTTTTTATGGACTGCCTGGGCATTGAGTGAGGAGAAAGACCATGAAGATAGAATACTACAGACATTACAGCGGCCATCTGGGCCGGGATATGCAGTTTAAGGTATACGGTCACGGTGGCAAGCCTGTGCTGTTTATTCCCTGCCAGGGCGGCAGCTTTGTAGACTTTGAAAACTTCGGTATGGCAGGCTGCTGGAGCCGGTGGATCGAAAACGGCCAGTGTATAGTGTTTTCCATCGATTGTATCGACAACGAGGCATGGGGCGCTGTGGGGGCTAACAACCGCTGGCGGATCGAAAACCATGAGCGGTGGTATCACTATGTTGTGGATGAAATGGTGCCGACGATCCACCACTGGAGCGGAAGGCACGACATTTTGGCCTTTGGCTGCTCCATGGGTGCCATGCATGCGGCGAATCTCTTTTTCCGCAGGCCGGACCTGTTTGACGGTGTATTTGCCATTTCGGGACTGTATGATTCCCAGGAGTTTTTTGGCGGTTACATAGACGATCTGGTGTATAACAACTGTCCTGTCAACTACCTGGCTAATATGAGCTGGGATCACTACTACATCGACATGTACAACCAGCGCAGGATCTTGATCGTAGTAGGCCAGGGCGCTTGGGAAGGTCCGCTGCTGGAAAGTACCCGGCGGCTGGACAGCGTGCTGCGCAGCAAGGGAATCCATGCAAGAGTAGAATACTGGGGTTATGATGTGGATCACGACTGGCCCTGGTGGTTTAAGATGGTGGAGCACTATGCGCCCCAAATGCTGTTTTAAGGAAGAGAAGTATGAAGAATTTTATTTTTATCTCCCCGAATTTTCCGGATTCTTATTGGAAATTTTGCGAGGAACTCAAGAATAACGGTCTGCGTGTACTCGGTATCGGTGATGAGGTATATGACAATCTGAAGCCGGAGCTGAGAAACGCCCTGCACGAATACTACAAGGTATCCAATTTGGAAAACTATGATGAGGTATTTAAGGCTGTGGCCTTCTTTGCCTACAAGTACGGCAAGATCGACTGGTTGGAGAGCAACAACGAGTACTGGCTGGAGCGGGATGCGAAGCTGCGGACGGAATTTCACATCACCTCCGGTTTTATGGAAGAGGATATGGAGCGGGTCAAGCGTAAGTCTGCTATGAAGGCGTATTACGCCCAGGCAGGCGTGCCGACGGCCCGGTATCACCTGGTGGAAAGCTATGAGGCTGCTGCGGACTTTGCCGGTAAGGTGGGCTATCCCGTGGTGGTCAAGCCGGACAACGGCGTAGGAGCCAGCAGTACTTATCGGCTGCGAAGCAAGGAGGAGCTGCAGTATTTTATGGCCACCAAGCAGCCCGGGGTGCAGTACATCATGGAAGAAATGGTCAAAGGCGTGGTATGTACCTACGATGCTATCATCGGAGCCAATGGCCAGGTGCTCTTTGAATCCGGCAATGTGACGCCTCATTCGCTGATGGATGTGGTCAACGATAAGGGAGATTCTCTATACTACCTGCATAAGGAGGTCCCTGCGGATATCCGGGATGTGGGTATGCGGACGGTGGCGGCCTTTGGGGTCAAGAGCCGGTTCGTACATCTGGAATTTTTCCGGCTGACGGAGGACCAGGAGGGCCTGGGTAAGGCAGGGGATCTGATCGGTCTGGAGGTCAATATGCGCCCTGCAGGCGGCTATACCCCGGATATGTATAACTACGCCTATGAGACGGATGTTTACAAGATCTGGGCGGATATGATCGCCTTTGATGAAAGCAAGAAGCCTTTGGGAAAGCGGCACTACTGCACCTTTATGGGCCGTCGGGATGGCGTGGCCTATAAGATGGATCATGATGCGGTTATGGCAAAGTACGGTCACTGCATGAAGATCCAAAGAAGATTGCCGGATGCCTTGGCCGGTGCTATGGGTAATATCATCTATATCGTAAATCTTGAGACAGAGCAGGAGAGGGATACCTTCTTCCGGGATCTGATGGAAAGAGCATAAGAATAACAAAAAGGCCTGTTGCGGAACTTACGTTTGCAACAGGCCTGTTTAGTGTGTCAAAAAAGTATACCTCATTGACATAGATTCTTTTTTGCAATAAAAAGTTACCCGTTTCCATTTGATTCAAAGGCGCAGCATTTCTTTTTGCAGACATATCTAAAAAAGGCAGAAGAGCATGGTGCACTCACGAAAGAGCGTGCCGGGGGAGGGTCCGGGAGGGGGTGTTGCAGAGCGCAGCGAATCTAAAAAATCATGGTTGCCGGTGGCAACCTAACCGTATTTATATTGGCTCTGAGGCGGGAGCAGCAGCGGCCGCGTTGCCCCACGCTGCCAGTGGCAGATAAAGTGGGGCATAAGCGTGTGCAGCGGTCGACGAGATGCGAGCGAATAGCGAAGCATCCGTCGGGCACCGCAAACGGACAACGCCCCTCCCGGGCGGTTTCTTTGGTTACTTTCTTGTTCGAAAACAAGAAAGTAACGCTTCCCTAGCATAAATGGTGCGAAAACAAAAGCAAAAACTCGCTTTCCAAAACATTCTACTATATATCTCTAGTCTCTCTACAAGGCTGAAAGCGCCGGTCGCTGCGCGGGCCTTCCTTTCTTGTTCAGGCAAGAAAGGAAGCAAAGAAGCCGGCTGGGGAGGCGTTGAATTGTGCGCTCCCGCGCACAAAAGCCACCTCCCCAAGACCCCTCCAGGCGCGCACTTTCGATAGTGCACCGCAGTTTCTGCTCTACAGAACAGTGTACTGGAAGTGGTTATTCTCTGATCTTAAGTACACGGAAACGGAAGATTTTCTCTGTTTCGTTAGGGTATACTTCTTTGAAACACCGAAAGAGGCCTGCTGCAAAACCTTGGTTTGCAACAGGCCTTTTAATGGATTTTAGAATGTGACTTCCTTGCCGATGGGGCAATCGTAGCCGTCAGCGGTGGCTTCTTCGAATTCGGAGCGGGCCTTTTGCAGGGTCTCGGGCTGCTCCATCAGGTCGGCGGCAGTGGCGGCCAGAACTTTGGCAGCATAGATCACACCCTTGTGGGCAATAGAATGCTTGCCGCCGGAGACGTTCTGCCAGGAATGACCGGGACTGCCGGAGACCCATGTGACGGCACTAAACTGGGCCGTGGGGGCCAGCCAGCTGACATCGCCTACATCCGTCGAGCCGGGGCTCATGCGGTTGGAGGGGATATAGGGCATAATGAAATTGTTCAGAGCCAGCTTACCGCCGTCGGTAATCTCTTTCACAAGGGCTTTGGAGGCCTTATCCAGATCTAGATTTGCGCCAGGGAGTTTCGGCATGCCGCAGGTAGCTTTCATCGCTGCTGCAAATGCCTCCTCCTCAGCGGTATAGACGGGCAGGGGAGCCAGTTTCAGATTCTCGTAGATCAGCTCCTCCAGAACCGTGTTGGAGACGGTATCGGAGGTACCATCGATCTGGCGGCTGGTGAAGCTGGTTTCGGTCATCAGAGCGGCGCCTTCCGCGATTTTATTGACTCGCGCGAGCAGCGCCTTGGCGCTGCGGACGTTTTCGCCC
This sequence comes from Faecousia sp., assembly GCA_045605575.1. GTDB lineage: Bacteria > Bacillota > Clostridia > Oscillospirales > Oscillospiraceae > Faecousia. The sequence continues at coordinate 8,833 of JAZUQE010000094.1, forward strand.
CGGACCATGTACAGCACTGTAGCGGTGGGCTGTACTACATTGGGAGAAACACCGCCAGCATCCAGGATGGAATAGTGCAGACAGCAGGTTTTGGGCATATGCTCCCGGAGGAACTGAACGCCGATGTTCATCAGCTCCACAGCATCCAGGGCGCTACGTCCATGCTCCGGGTCACCGGCTGCATGGGAGGCGGTGCCGGTGAAGGTGTACTCTACCTGCAAACTGGCATTATTGGAGCCTGTAGTAACTTCGTTGCTATCGCCGGGATGCCAGCACAGGGCGGCGTCCAGATCCCGGAACATGCCGTCCCGGGCCATGAAGGTCTTGCCTGCGCAGCCTTCTTCACCGGGGCAGCCGTAGAAGACCACGGTGCCGCTGAGGTTGCCTGCTTGGATCTGCTCCTTGATGGCAATGGCAGCGCCCAGGGAGGCGGCACCCAGCAGATTGTGGCCACAGCCATGGCCACTTGAACCGGGGATCAGAGGCTTACGCTCGGTGCAGGCAGCCTCCTGGGAAAGGCCGGACAGAGCATCATATTCACCCAGAATGCCGATAACGGGCTTTCCCTCGCCGTAACGGCCCAGGAAAGCGGTGGGCATGCCGCAGAGCTTCTGTTCCACATGGAAGCCTTCCGCTTCCAGGATCCGGATATAGGCTGCGGCGGACTGAAATTCTTGCATGGACAGCTCGGCATAACCCCAGATCTCATCGCTTAAGCCGGTGAGCAGAGGGGCTTTGGCATCCACTGCCTGGTAGATCTGCTCTTTTTTCATGAGTTATAGCACCTTTCTGAGGAAATCCTGTAGTCTGGGATGGGTAGGATTGTGGAAAAGGGTCTGAGGAGGGCCCTGCTCCAGAATGTTGCCGTCGGCAATAAACAGAACACGGTCGGAGACTTCCTCGGCAAACCGCATCTCGTGGGTGACGATGATGCTGGTCATACCGGTGGACACCAGACCTTTGATGACTTCCAGAACTTCGCCGACCATTTCCGGGTCCAAAGCGGAGGTGGGTTCGTCGAAGAGCATCACATCGGGCTCCATGGCCAGGGCGCGGACAATGGCAAGCCGCTGCTTCTGGCCGCCGGACAGGTTACCGGGCATTTCGTTCAGCTTATCGATGAGGCCGACACGGTTTAGCAGGTCTTTGGCTATTTCACTGGCTTCGGACGCGGTCTTGCCTTTGAGCATTTTAGGCGCGATGGTGATGTTTTCTTCTACGGTCAGGTGGGGGAAGACGTTGAACTGCTGAAAAACCATGCCCATTTTCTGGCGGTGAATATCGATGTTGATCTTTGCAGGCTTGGGCATCTCCTTGCGCTTGATAGCTAGTTTTTCTTCCTTGGTCAGATTGCCAGTGATCTCGGTGCCTTCAAAGAAGATCTTGCCCTTTTCCGGCTTTTCCAGCATGTTCAAGCAGCGCAGGAAGGTGCTCTTGCCGCCGCCGGAGGGTCCGATGATGGATACGACCTCGCCTTTATGAATGGTTTCATTTACGCCTGTGAGAACGTGCAGATCGCCGAAGCTTTTGTGCAGATCTACGGTTTTGATCATTTCCATATTAGCAGACCTCCTTTTTGACTTTTCTCTTACGGCTTTTGTAAATATTGGGATTTGCCATTTTCTTCTCGAAGTAACCAACCAGCTTGCTGAGAGGATAGGTCACACACAGATAGATGATGCCAACGATGATCAAACACTCAAAGGCCTGGTAGGTCGCACCGCGGACAACGGCATATTGCGTCATCAGGTCGCCTACATAGAATTGAGAGGCCAGAGAGGTCTCCTTTAAGATCATAATAAATTCGTTTCCCAAGGCCGGCAGGATGTTGCGGATCGCTTGAGGCAGAATGATCTTCATCATGGTCTGACTCTCACTCATGCCAAGGCTGCGTGCGGCCTCCGTCTGTCCTTTTTCCACAGCCTGGATACCGGAGCGGATCACTTCGGAAACGTAGGCGGCAGAATTGATAGACAGTGCGATGGCACTCCAGGTGAAGTAGCTCAGGCGAATGGGAACCATTGCGGGCAAGGCGAATACAAAGATAAACAGCTGAAGCAGGATCGGCGTTCCACGAATGACCTCGATGTATACAGATGCGATAAAACGGACGATCTTAAATTTTGACATTTTTAACATCGCTACGACGGCACCAAGGATAACACCGAACAGAACGGCTACAACGGTCAGCGCCAGGGTCATGGGCAAGCCCTTAAGCAGGAACAGATGCCAGTATGTAGACCAAATGTCCCCGATATTTTCTACAATCGTTGTAAAACTCATAATAAACCTCTTTCCGTAAAACACTTACAAGGCCGGCAACCGCTTGGGTTGCCGGTCTTGCTGACAAACGTAGAATTACTCAGTGGGCTCAGTGATCTTGTTGCCTTCATCGTCGAAGGAAACATCCACGCCTGCAATGCTCTGAGCGGTAGCATACCAGGCATCCCAATACTGCTTGGACTCAGCGAGGATCTGATTGACAACATCGGTCAGAGCGTCGTTGCCCTTCTGCAGCATAATGACATTGTCAGTATATTTGGCATCGACCACGAAGGAGAAGCCGGACATTGCAAACTGATCGTTCTGTGCGATGATCGCCTTGCCGTTGCCTTCAGCAACTGCCATGACATCGAAGTCGCCGTTTTGCAGCTGCAGCAGAGCAGTGTTGATGTCCATGAAAGAAACCAGTTCACAGACGGGCAGCTGATCCTTGCACAGATCTTCCTGCAGAGAGGAGCCCTGGGCACCGACCTTCAGACCCTTCAGAGACTCAGCGGTGGTGTACTTGCCTGCATTCTTTGCCAGCGTGATCAGAACCTGGTTGTCTTCGTTTTCACCGGCATGATACCAGTCGGACAGGTTATAATTGCCGGCGCGCTTTTCGGTCCAGGAGTAGCCGGAGATGGACATGTCCACAGTACCCATGGAAACAGCGGTCTGGCTGGCTTCGAAGCTCATGGGAACGATCTGCAGCTCAAGGCCAAGAGAGTCGGCAATGTAATTGGCAAGGATGATATCGAAGCCTACAAAATTACCGTTCACATCCATGAACTCCATGGGAGAAAAGTCGGGGGAGGTAGACACGGTCAGCTTGCCTTCATTGACGGTCTGTACTTTTACATCCTTGAATTTATCGGAGGCAACGTAGTAGGTTTCTGTATTGTCACCGGCGGGAGCGCACGCAGCAAACAGACCCAGAATCATCAGAACGGACAGAGTTAAAGCAATTAGTTTTTTCATTTTCATTTTCTCCTTTTCCAGCACCGGGTTGGGGTGTTTTTGATGAGTGAATTATAGCGCGAATATTATTCATCGTCAAGTGTTTTGATATACAACATTACATGAAAAATTCTGGCTTAAATCATGGGAACTGCACAAAAATATTCAATTTGCCTATGAATATACGAATATACAAAAGGAAAATTGGAAAAAACTTACGACTGATAATGAATATTATACATGAATATACGGTGAATATGCATATTATGCATGAATGTTTCAAGAAAGAAAGATGATCGGTTTCATGGTAGCGGTCTTTTGATTTGGCAGAAATTCGTGCCGGCGGGAGGATTTGGATAAAATGATGGTTGTTTTTCATGCCGGAGTGTTGTATAATATATAAGTTAGAGTAATAAATTTATCTGTTTCGGGGGGCTTATCAGATTTATGGATCATCAAAGCCAGGAACTTAAAGAATATTTATCACCCGGTTCGCATGTGCATCTGGTGGGCATCGGCGGCGTTTCCATGCGTCCGCTTGGCCTTGTGCTGAAAGGAATGGGCCTGTATGTGACCGGCTCGGATATGAACTCCTCTGTTTCCACAGATGAGTTGATCGCAAAGGGAATTCAGGTCTCTATCGGTCACCGGGCTGAAAATGTACATGGTGCTGCCTGTATTATCCGCACCGCGGCCGCACATAACGACAATCCGGAGATCGCGGAGGCAAGAGTGCTGGGCATTCCCGTATTTGAACGGGCTCAGGCCTGGGGCGTGATCATGCAGGCGTACCGAAATGCGATCTGCATTTCCGGTACTCACGGAAAGACGACTACTACCTCCATGGTGACGCATATCTTAATGGAGGCTCAGTGGGATCCTACCGTGATGATCGGCGGGGAGCTGCCGCTGCTGAAGGCAGGACACCGAGTGGGCAAAGGTGATACCATCGTACTGGAAAGCTGCGAGTATTGCGATTCTTTTCTGAATTTCTTCCCCACTCTGGCGGTTATATTAAATGTAGAAGCGGATCATCTGGATTATTTCAAGGATCTGCGGGATGTGCAGAAGTCCTTCCGGGCCTTTGCCCAGCTGTCCTCCGGGGCTGTTCTGGCCAACGGTGATGATCTGCATACAGCGCAGGCGCTGCGGGGCCTGAGCTATGTGACCTTCGGTTTCGGTAAGCGCAACCGGGTGCGGGCGGTGGAGGTTTCCGATGACTGGCGCTGCTTTGACGTGGTGTGCGACGGAGAAGAATACTGCCATCTGGAGCTGGGTGTGATCGGACGGCATAACGCGCTGAACGCGCTGGCAGCTGCCGGTGCGGCCTGGTTGCTGGGGATCAACGCCGATGCTGTGGTAAGAGGTTTGGCCTCTTTCCACGGCGCAAGACGCAGAATGGAATTTAAGGGCGAGTACAACGGAGCAAAGGTATTTGATGACTATGCCCATCATCCGGATGAGCTGGCAGCAACGATCGCCGCTGTTCGGTCTATGCCGGAGTGCAAGCGGATGGTGGTCGCCTTCCAGCCCCATACCTATACAAGAACGAAAGCGCTGTTTGAGGATTTTGTGCGCCAGCTTCGCAAGCCCGATGTGGTGGTTCTGGCGGAAATCTACGCAGCCAGAGAGCGCAATACGGTTGGTATTTCTTCCAGAGATCTGGAAAAACAGGTGCCGGGAGCAAAATATTGCCCCACACTGCCCAAGGTGACGGACTATCTGCGGCAGATCGCACAGCCCGGGGATGTGATCCTGACTGTGGGTGCCGGTGATATTTACCGTGCGGGCGAAGCGCTGTTTAAATAAGGAGAAGGGTATGAAGAAACTCAGTGTATGTATTTTGTTTGGCGGTATCAGCCCGGAGCATGGGGTATCCTTACGCTCTGCCGAGTCTGTGCTGAACAATATTGACCACAATAAATACCATGTGCTGCCTGTTGGCATCACAGAGGAAGGAAACTGGATCCTCTTCGGCGGTACGGATTATTCTGAGCTTCCCTCCGGACAATGGCAGAGCAATCCTGCAAACAGGAAGGCCGCTATTTCTCCTGTGCGGGGCCAGGGGCTGCTGTGCTTTGAGGGCGACTGCGTGGTGCGCCAGCAGATCGATGTGGTATTTCCAGTGCTTCACGGAGAAAACGGCGAGGACGGTGCCATGCAGGGCTTGCTGCAGATGGCGGGTATTCCCTACGTGGGTCCCCATGTATCGGCTTCCGCGGTAGCCATGGATAAGACGCTGACCAAGCTGGTAGCGGACAACGCCGGGGTGGCCCAGGCCGCCTGGCAGCTAGTACGGCGGTATGACACGGAATACTGCATGGACTGCATTCTTCAGAAGCTGGAGCAGCGTTTCCAATATCCTATGTTTGTCAAGCCTGCGGGCACAGGATCTTCCGTGGGTGTTTCCAAGGCCTCCGATCGGAATGCGCTGAAGGATGCCTTGCTTGCGGCTGGAGACTATGATGACAAGATCCTGGTGGAGGAGTTTATCCACGGACGGGAGATCGAGGTGGCCGTTATGGGTAACCGCAATCCCGTGGCTTCCATTTGCGGCGAGATCGACTCCGGTGCGGATTTTTATGACTATGATGCCAAGTATATTACGGACACCTCTACGGCCTATATCCCCGCCCGGATCGATGAAGCTGTGGCAGAGCAGGTGCGGGACGCGGCAGTGAAGATCTATCAGGCTATCGGCTGTCATGGCTTGAGCCGGGTAGACTTTTTCGTGACCTACGAGGGGAACCGGGTGGTATTCAATGAGATCAATACGCTGCCTGGCTTTACCTCTATCTCTATGTACCCAAAGCTTTTTGCTGCCAGCGGCATCCCCTATACCCAGCTGATCGACGAATTGATCGATCTGGCAATGGAGGCACATGCATGACGATACCGGTGATCCTCTCCATCTGCGGAAAGCAGTTTTATCAGGACCAGGAGCCTGAGACCATAGAGCTGGTCACAGAGGGCATATTGAAGCAGCGCGGAGATGTTTGGTCTGTATCCTATAAGGAAAGTGAGCTGACAGGTCTGCAGGGCGTGACTACCTCTTTTTTGGTAGAGCCGGGCTGCATCACCTTAGACCGAAAAGGACCGCTGAACTCGACGATGGTATTTCGGGAAGGAGAGAGCCACCAGTCGCTGTATCAGATGGAGTTTGGCGCACTGATGATCACGGTGTGTGCGAAAAAGGTGAGCTATGCGCTCTCCCGTGAGGGCGGAACCATTGATCTGACCTATGGCATTGAGATCGAACAGACTGCTGCAGGTACGATCGAATATCATCTGGATATACGGGCAAAAACATAACCTACTACAGCGGCTGTTTGAAAAAATGGCCGCTGTTTCCAATTGTTCATAAAATATCCAAAAAATGTTGCGGAAACGTTTATATTTGGCGGTTATATTCTAAGCATCATAATGCGCAGTTTTGACATTTTTAAGAGTTGTGTCCGCTGCAAAGGAGTAGAGCCTATGCTTGAATTGGTCAATATCACGAAAGAATACCCGGCTGGTAACGGAAAGGTGGAGGCCTTGCGGGGCGTAAGTCTGCAATTTCGGAAAAGCGAATTTGTAGCCATTCTGGGTCCGTCCGGCTGCGGAAAGACCACTATGCTGAACATTATCGGTGGTCTGGATCAATATACCAGCGGCGATCTGGTGATCAACGGCCGCTCGACAAAACATTATAAGGACCGGGATTGGGATGCCTACCGAAACCACTCCGTGGGTTTTGTGTTCCAAAGCTACAATCTGATCCCCCACCAGTCGGTGCTTTCCAATGTGGAGCTGGCGCTGACCTTATCCGGTGTGAGCAAACGGGAACGCAGAAAGCGGGCTAAGGAAGCACTGGAGAAGGTAGGCTTGGGCGATCAGATCAGCAAACGTCCCAATCAGCTGTCCGGCGGTCAGATGCAGCGGGTAGCCATTGCCCGTGCGATCGTCAATAATCCCGATATCATTCTGGCCGACGAACCTACCGGAGCGTTGGATACTCAGACCAGTTTGCAGGTCATGGAGATCCTAAAAGAAATATCCCATGACCGGCTGGTGATCATGGTGACCCACAATCCGGATCTGGCTGAGGAGTATGCCAGCCGCACGGTCCGGGTGCTCGATGGCAAGGTGATCGGAGATTCGGCGCCACTGTCTGAAGAGGAATATCGAGAGGAGCTGGCTCAGGCGAAGGAGAAAACACAGAAAAAGGGCAAGGAGAAAAAGCCCTCCATGTCGATCTGGACTTCCTTTGGCCTGTCTCTGCGGAATCTGATCTCCAAGAAGGGCAGAACAACACTGACGGCCTTTGCAGGCTCTATCGGCATTATCGGCATTGCGCTGATCTACGCCGTTTCCCAGGGTATGACCACCTACATCAATGTGATCCAGGAGGAGACGCTGTCCTCCTATCCGCTGACGATCCAGGCGGAATCGCTGAACATCGGCAGCATGATTGTGACCTTTATGGAGCAGGCACAATCCAGAGGCGAGCATCCGAAGGATGCGGTTTATCAGAAGACCATGATCTATGATATGGTCAATGCCTTAAACTCCATGGAGACTACGGAAAACGATCTGGTTTCCTTCAAAACCTATATTGAGAAGGAGATGGAGGACTCGGAAAGCCTGCTTTCTCAGGCAGTGAGCGGCATTCAGTATACCTATGGCCTGGATATGCAGGTGTATGTGCAGACAGTGGACGGAAACATCATCCGGGCGGACTCCCAAGCCATGATGCGGGATCTGATGATCGAGTATTTTGGCATGGATACCTCTTCTATGATGGGTTCCTCCGGCGGCATGGCTTCCATGATGAGTATGGGACCTGCCGGGGTATCGGCGAATCTGTTCCAGCAGATGCTGCCTGGAAAGGACGGTCAACCGATCCATGAGATGCTGCATAACCAGTACGATCTGATCTACGGCTCCTGGCCGAACTCCTATGACGAGATCGTGCTGGTAGTAGATGAGAAGAATGAGATCGATGATATGACCCTGTACGCTCTGGGCCTGAAGTCTGAGGCAGAGATCGACGCACTGGCAGAGGCGGCGATCAATAAGACCCAGGTAGATGTGGAAGAAGAGAAATGGAGCTTCCAGGAGCTCTGCGATATGACCTTCCGGGTGGTATTCAATGCGGACTGCTACACACTGGACGAAGGCAGCGGACTGTACACGGATCTGCGGGAGACCCAGGCAGGTATGCGGTATTTGTATGACAACGGCGTGGATCTGCACATCAGCGGCATCATTCGTCCCAACGAGGATGCTTCTACGACGATGCTCTCCAGCACCATTGGTTACACCAGTCTGCTTACGGAGTATGTGATCCAGGAAAGCAAAGATACTCCCTCGATTCTGGCGCAGCTGGAAACCCCTGATACGGACATTTTTACGGGACTGCCTTTCGAGGAAAATACAGGCAGTTTGACAGATGCTGAAAAGACGGAAGCCTTCTTTACCTATCTGGAAGAACTGACGGAGGAAGAAAAGGCCCAGGCCTATATTGACATCAAGAGCATACCTTCTCAGAAGGAACTCGATAGCATGCTGGACAAGGCTATGGAAGGTCAGACACGGCAGACCATGGAGGATATGCTGAAGCAGGTGATCACTGCGCAGACCGGAATGAGTGAATCGGAGATCGGTGAGTACACCGAAGCCATGACCGACGAGGACATTACGGAAATGTACACCCAGATGGTCACGGAGCAGATGAAGATGCAGTATGCTGCCGGTGTTCGTGGACAGATGGCCATGCTGGAGACAGCGCAGCTGGTGGCAGCTCTGGATATGGAAGCAAAGAGCTATACCGAAGGGCAATGTGCTGTGTATTACGATGAGGTGCTGGAATTCTCTGATTCCAGCTATGAGGACAATTTGAAGAAGCTTGGCTACCTGGATCTGGAGGATCCGGCTTCTATCAATCTCTATGCGGTCACCTTTGAGAGCAAGGATCTGATCGAGGAAGAGATCGCCCGGTATAATGAGGGCCGGGATGAACTGAGGCAGATCAAATATACCGACTATGTGGGCTTGATGATGAGCTCTGTGACGACCATTATCAATGCTATCACCTATGTGCTGATCGCCTTTGTGGCGGTGTCGCTGGTGGTTTCGTCGATCATGATCGGCGTGATCACGCTGATCTCTGTTCAGGAACGGACGAAGGAGATCGGTGTACTTCGTGCGATCGGCGCTTCCAAGAAGAACGTATCCAGTATGTTCAATGCGGAGACGGTGATGATCGGATTTGCGTCCGGTATCTTGGGCGTACTGGTGACGGTGCTGCTATGCATTCCTATCAACGCAATTTTGCATGCATTGACCGGCATCGGCAATCTGAACGCCTATCTGCCCTGGCAGGTGGGTGCGGTACTGGTGATGATCAGTGTGCTGCTGACGCTGGTGGCAGGTGTGATCCCCTCCCGCAGCGCGGCCAAGAAGGACCCTGTGGTGGCGCTTCGGACGGAATAACTCCTCGTTAAAAGCAGGCCTGCCGCTTGGCAGGCCTGCTTTTTAGAATGGGGCAGGCTTTTTTGAATCTGTCATTGGGTAACCCCTGCGGAGCAGACGCTGCATGATAGGAAACAGTGCCGTGGCGCTTCCGTCAATATCCATGTCATGGATCAAAGTATTTACCGGCAATATAGAAATTGACATGAACAGAAAACTGTTATATAGTTTTCCCAGGTTAGATCCAATCGCAGATATTGCCGGAAAATAACATGATCTTGCGCTGCGCGGCGCAGAATAGAGTGATGATAGAGATGAACCAGAATACGTATGAGATCCACGGATTGGAAAATAAAGACCTGCCGGTGATCTTTTGGGATGCGGGCAAAGGAACAACACCGAACTGGCACGAGAATATGGAACTGCTGTACTGCAGAGCAGGAAAAGGGACCTTAATTTGCGGCGGTACGGAGTTTGCCATGGTGCCAGGGCATATTTACGCCATCAATGCAAACGAACTACACAGCGTGTTTGACTTAGGACAGCTAAACTATGACTGTCTGATCGTGGATAGCAATTTTCTGGCTCAAAATAAGGTATACCTTGAAAATCTGGAACTGGAGACGGATATCATCTCTGCCGAAGCGGAGGCGGTATTTAACAGAATTGCTCTGGAAATGAAGAGCCCGGATCCTTTCCGGGCGGCGATGATCCGTTCTCTGTGCCTGCAATTCATAGTGCATTTATTTCGCCATTTCAGCCGAGGCACCTCCAGCAAAGAAAGCAGCCTGCGAGGGACAGATGCCAGTGTCAAGCGGGCAGTGGGGTTTATCAAGGGAAATTTTGACAGAAAGCTGACACTGGAGGAAATCGCCGAGGAGGTGGGCTTCAGCAAATACTACTTTACGCGGATATTCAAAAAAGCCACAGGCATGACAGTAGTTGCGTATATCAATTTGGTTCGGTGCAGAAAAGCAAAAAAACTGTTGGAGCAGCAGCAGATGTCTGTATTTCAGGCAGCAAGCCTCTGCGGATTTGAAAACGCGTCCTATTTTAGTAAGACTTTTCAGCAGGTCATGGGGATGCTGCCCTCAGAAGTCGGACGTGAAGAATAAATATAACAGGCGTGCTGCATCTCGCAGCACGCCTGTTTTGATTAGAAAATATGGGAGACAACGTTGGAAGTTACGCAGCGGCTCCAGATGAAACCTGCGACAGGACTCGTATCGTTGGGAACTTCCTCCAGCTCCGGGATAGCATCGATATGACCGTCAGCGAAGTCCAGCAGACGTTCTGCGCAGCTGGTAAGACGCTGGATCACACCACCCAGACGGATATCCTGGATATCAAAGCCAAAGGGCTTCTTCTCGGTCATCCAGGCGGTCTGGAAAGCCTTATGGAACGCCCGGATCCGGCGGATGGCCTCGGGATAGACATCCGTTGCAAGCAGTCGAAGGGATTCCAGATCCTTGCTTTGATAGGCTGCACGGGTGCGTACACCCAAGTCGCTCTTGACAGCCAAAGCCTCGCACAGCTTCTGGCAGCTATCGAAGATATAGGCGTATTCTCCCTTGCCGGGTGCGTTGGCAATGGTTTGTGCCAGGGCAGTATAGTGAGCACTGTCGCTGGCGGAGCAGTTGTGATCGTGCAGACCGTTAAATACGTCGTTGTAAAGCATGTACTTGCAGGGGCTTCCGGCGGTGCCCTCCTGGCAGTAGTTCATCTGATCCAGCAGAAGGAAGGTGTCGAACTGTGCACCGGTAATGGCATGGAATTTGGCTTTAATGGATTCCATGTCGGTGTTGCCGTTGGCTATCTCAATGGCGTACATCAGAGTAGGCAGGACGGAGAATTTGGCGCATTCGTCGCCATCGTCGCCCCACAGAGTCAAGAACCAGCCGTCGGTTCCGCTATCCCGGCAGGCACGCATGGCAACCTCGGTGGATTTCAGACTGAAGCCGTTGTCCGGGGCGAAGCCCTTCCAGGTCCAGGCACCGCCTGCAAAGTATACCTTCTTACCGAAGGCTTTGTTCAGGGCCAGCATTTTTGTATAGCGGTCATAGTCCTTGCTGTAGTAATCCCAGTAGACCATGGAAACATTTTCGGGAAGGTTTGCCTTTTCCCGGACGGCATCCAGATCAGCATCGGCAGTAGAATAGTAGTCGCCGGCGTTCAGAGCCAGGCGGCAGAACATATCGCTCCAGACCATGGTCTCGAAGCCGTACTCGGCAGCAATGTGGCAGACAGTATGCAGGTGATCGCTGATCAGCTGGAAACGATCGTGGTAACCATGCTTGGCAAGATACCGGCCCAGACCTACCTTGTCCGCTTCGTCCATACCGATATGGACCTTGCGGGTGGTGAAGCATTCGGCCAAGGTGGAAAAGATGTTTGTCAGAAGGGTATGGGTACGCTCGGAACCGATCAGCAAAATGTCGTCACAGTCGTGTGCAGTAGCGTATTCCGGCCATCTCAGCATGCAGTTAACATGGGCCAGGGTCTGGATGCAGGGGATCAGCTCTATGCCCAACCTCGCGCAGTAGGCATCCAGATCTTTTAATTCATCCTTGGAGTAGCGGCCCCGCATATGACCGAAGAAGGGCTCGTTATCCACTTCATAAGTATCTTCGGTATAAAGCATCAGAGTATTGTAACCCATAGCAGACAGAAGCTTTGCGTATCGCTTGACTGCGGCAACGGTGAGAACACCGTTACGGGAACAGTCGATCATAATCCCTTGCATCATAATTTACACCAACTTTCTGATAGCTTGTGGAGCTGCGGCAATCAATTTTCTGTGATGACCCGGTTTAAAAATTGCATAGCCAGAGCAATGTCGGCGGCGGGGTCGGTACCTACTTCGCGCTCAATTGTCAGATAGCCGGTGTAACCGATATCGTCCAAAGCCTGCAGATAGGCAGGGTAGTCTACGCTGCCGGTGCCCAGGGGTACTTCTTCGAAGAATTGAATGGACGCCACATCCTCCGGTGTTTTCAGCACACCGTAGATCCATTCGGGGTTGCCGCGCTCCAGCATCACGCCGTCCTTGGCGTGGGTGTGGACGATGTAGTCTTTCAGATTGTACACAGCCTGCACGGGATCGTCGCCGGTGACCATCACCAGATTGGCCGGGTCCAGATTAACAGCCACACCGGTGGAATGCAGCTGGTCCAGGAAGTTTTTCAGTACAGCGCTGGTCTCGGGGCCGGTCTCAATGGCAAAATGAGAGCCGATGCTGTCTGCATAAGCGCTCAGTTCAAAGCAAGCATCGCTCATGATCTTGTAGCGCTCGTGGCTGGGGTCGGAAGGTACCACACCGATGTGGGTAGTGACGATGTCTGTCCCAAGTTCCTTGGCCAGATCCAGGATACGCTTGGAACGCTCGATCAGTTCAGGATTCAGCTCCCGGTTGCCGAAGCCGCGGCCCAGGTCGCCGCACAGGGCGGAGAAGGCCAGGCCCCTGTCCTGGAGCTTCCGGGTGATCTCACGGCGCTTTTGGGGCGTAAGTGCTTCGGGTGTATAATCCCCGTGGACAGCGTACATCTGGATGCCCTTTGCACCCAGCTTTGCTGCTGCATCCAGCGCTTCATCAAAGGGAAGCCGGAAGGAATCAATGATTACACCAATAGGAAAGGAATACATGGTCGCACCTGCTTTCTAAATAAATGAAAATATATCACAGGGTCACTTCGTGACCGGTTCTGGCGGATTCGTAGGCTGCATCCAGGATCCGCATCATCTCATAGCCATCGCACGCGGGGGAACGGCACTCGGTGTTACCCAGCAGGCAGTCCACATAGTGGTCGATCTCCTTCTGGAACAGGCCGTCAAAGCTCAGAGCAGTGGGGGCCTTCAGAGCAATGTCGGTCATATAGCCGTTGCTCTCGCTGTAAAGGGTCAGCTCGGGATCAATCTTGGCACCGGCCTTATCGCCGAAAAGCTCAATGGAGCCCCGCTCATTATCCACATTCAGGGTAAAACTGGTCTCTACATTCAGCACTGCACCGTTGTCGAAGCGGATCAGCGCAGCTGCCAGGTCTTCTACATCGCAGACATCGTCGCTGCTCTTGTCGGCACTGGCGTAGCCGTCGAAGGCCTTGAGATGGGGACGATTGCCCAGCTTGTGGAAGGTTGCACCGTAAACGGAGACGGGCTTGGGGTTACCCATAGCATAGCGGACAAAGTCAATCACATGGACGCCCAAGTCGATCAGCGGGCCGCCGCCGGAGCGGGATTTATCGCCAAACCAGCCGCCGGGATTGCCGTTGCGGCGGATGTAGTTAGCCTTCGCGTAATAAAACTGCCCGAAAAAGCCGCTGCGGATAAAGTCCTGCAGAATGTCCATATCATTGCCGTAGCGGCGAACGAAGCCTACCATCAGCAGCTTGCCGCTGCGCTTGGCAGCCTCCATCATTTCCTGGGCCTCCCGGGCATTCATTGCCATGGGCTTTTCACACAGAACATTGATGCCGGCATTCAAAGCGGCGATGGTGCACTTGGCGTGGGCGCAGTTCCAGGTGCAGACGCTGACAGCATCCAGCTGTTCGCTATGCACCATCTCTTCGACATCGGTATACAGGTGGGTGACACCGTGCTTTTCACCTTTTTCTTTTAAACGATCGGCGTTGATATCGCAAAATGCCAAGATCTCTACATTGGCATTTTCCTTGTAGGCACCGATGTGTGATTCGGAAATGCCGCCTACACCGATAATGCCGACTTTCAGCTTGCTCATATCTGTTTCCTCCATGTTTGTTTTCGGGGACAAGATCCCTAATAATATTTTATAGTTTTTCTGTAGTAAGTGCAATCACCCATATTGTCTAAAATTAACAGAATCTTGCGCAAAGATGTATGTTGGCTTCCGGATGGGTATGCAGACACCGCAAACGCCCGGCAAGCATTGCGTTTGCCGGGCGTTTCAGTCTGTCAAAAAACATACAACCTACAATGATAGGGGAGCAGAAGCAATATAGAACAAAGGTGATGATACTTTCTGTCCGGCCAGAAAGTATCCAAAGAGCCGCCGGGGACCTTTCATATGGTCCCCGGACTCCCCAGACGACCAAAGGGGAAAGCGGATCGGTGATGTGTTTTTTAGGCTTTCCACCGCTTTCCCCTTTGGAATCCCCGTTGATAAGCTTTTGTAAAGATAAGCATTCTTTCGTAAATCCACTTCTTTGTCACGCTGGAACGCCCGGCAAACATTACGTTTGCCGGGCGTTTAAAACAGTCTGCAGAGAAAAGATCAATTCCGGGGTTTGGTTACGTTGGGACAAGAAAGCTCTGGGATCCGGTTAGGCGTATAAGCCCAGCGGATGGCATTCTTCAGGATCAACTGGATTTCGGGCATATGGTAGATGGGGAAGGTCTCATGTCCGGGCTGGAAATAGAAGATCTTACCGTTTTCACGCTGCCAGCAGCAGCCGCTACGGAAAACCTCGCCGCCGGAGTAGGCACCGATAAATACCAGCTTGTCCGGCTCCGGGATGCCGAAGGGCTCACCATAGGTTTCTACATGGGGGATCTTCACATATTCGCCCAACCCCTGGGTGATGGGATGGTAAGGATCAATGACCCAGAGTCGCTCACTGTCTCCGTCCTCACGCCAGTGCAGGGTACCGGAGGTGCCCAGCAGGAAACGCATGGGCTTGCACAGATGGGCGGAATGCAGGAAGATAATACCCATACCCCGCCGGACGGCGTCAGCTACCATGTGGGCAACCTCATCCGGGACTTCCTGATGAACACAGTGCGCCCACCAAATCAGCACGTCAGTTTCTTCCAGCAGCTCCCGGGTTAGGCCCGCGTTTTCATTTCTCTCGCCCTGTGCGTTGTATAGGGTAGCGGTACGAACGGTGAATTCATCTTTCAGAAAATTCGCAATGCAGGTATGGATACCGTCCGGATAATGGACCAGAACGTTTTCCAGCTTGCGGACGGCTTCGTGGTAGTATTCGTTCCAAACGGTGACTCTAATCATGTATGCTACCTCTTATGCCCACCACATTTGGCCAGGCTGCTCATAGATAATGGCGTTTTTCAGCAGGGCAATGGCCTTCTCCAAACCCTCCTTGGGGGACATGAGAGCGTCCTCATGCTCAATGCTGATGGCACCGTCATAGCCTACGGCCTTCAGTGTGCTGATGATGTTGTTCCAGGTTTCTACACCGTGACCGTAGCCCACAGTACGGAAGATCCATGTGCGGTTCAGAATATCGCCGTAATCCTGGGTGTCCAGCACGCCGATTCGAGCCGCGTTTGCGGCGTCGATCTTGGTGTCCTTGGCGTGGAAGTGGTAGATCGCACCCTTCAGCATTTTGATCGCTTCGCAGGGATCCATGCCCTGCCAGAACAGGTGGCTGGGATCTACGTTGGCGCCGATGATGGGGCCGACAGCTTCCCGCAGCCGCAGCAGGGTGGAGGGGTTGTATACGCAGAAACCGGGGTGCATTTCGAAGGCGATCTTCTGAATGCCGATTTCTGCAGCCAGCTTGGCCGTTTCCTTCCAGTAGGGAATGAGGACTTCGTTCCACTGCCAGTCCAGGATCTCCAGGTACTCCGGAGGCCAGGCACAGGTGACCCAGTTGGGGTTCTTGGACTCTGCGCAGTCACCGGGGCAGCCGGAGAAACCGATGATGGTATCCACGCCCAGCTGGACCGCAACCTTCATAGCATCCACGAATTCCTCATGGAACTGCTGCGCAACGGCCTTATTAGGATGGACGGGGTTGCCGTGACAGGCAACGGCGGAGAGCTTCAGATCATACTTGCCCAGCAGGGCCTTCAGTTCGTCAATCTTGGTGGGGTTTGCCAGGTATTCCTTGGGATCTAAGTGGGCCTTGCCGGGATAACCGCCGGCACCGATCTCCAGACTGTCCACGCCAAGGCTATGCAGATATGCCAGTGCCTCTTCCAGACCCATCTGGTT
Organism: Faecousia sp.; assembly: GCA_045605575.1. Classification (GTDB taxonomy): domain Bacteria; phylum Bacillota; class Clostridia; order Oscillospirales; family Oscillospiraceae; genus Faecousia. Next base: position 25,442 of record JAZUQE010000094.1, read on the forward strand.
CAGCACGGGAGACATGACGGAAAGTTCCATAGGTTTTGTTACCTTTCTTCAAAATCAGTAATGACCTTATTCTGCTCGGCAGACTCGAAGATCGCTTCCATCAGCTTCATGACCCGCATGAGCTCGTGATGCTTGATAAGCTGCTCTTCTTCGCCGCGGATGGCCTTGCAGATATTGCGGTAGTAATCCCGGATATCGGCGGTCTGCTTGGGCAGGGGGTATTCCCGGATGGTCTCGTTAGTCCGGGGGGCCATGGTCTTGGTCAGGCCGGCTGCGGTGACTACGGGAACGGCGTCCCGCTTCTCCCAGTCGGAGACCATGACGATCTTGCCGTCCTGCTGGAAGTTTTCGATGACGGCAGAGCCGTTTTCACCCAGCACATACCAGCGGGGCAGGTTGATAAAGTTGCTGGTACCTACTTCTACGACTACGACCAGACCGTCTTCAAAGGTCAGAGTCACGGTGAAGCCGTCGTCGCAGTTTTCGTTGGTCACATAAGAGAGGGTGGCATAGATGGAGGTGATCTTCTTGTCGACCATTTGCATGATCTGGTCCAGCAGATGCACGCCCCAGTCCAGCACCATGCCGCCGCCGCATTCCTTCTGGTTGCGCCAGTCACCGGGGATGCCGCGGGAGCCGTGGACACGGGACTCGATGCGGAAGGTCTTGCCCAGAGTGTTATGGTCGTACATGTATTTAACGGTACGCCAGTCCTCATCCCAGCGGCGGTTCTGATGGACGGTAAAGATCACGCCGTATTTTTTAGAGGCATCGATCATATCCTGCAGCTCCTGATGATTCAGAGCCACGGGCTTTTCACAGACAACATGCTTACCTGCGGCCATAGCCTGGATGCAGACTTCTCTGTGCACATGGTTCGGGATCGCAACGGTAACTACCTCGACGCGCTCGTCTGCCAGCAGCTCTTCCAGAGAGTTGTAGGCATGCAGGCCCTTTTCTGCTGCCTGCTCACAGCGCTGAGGGTCGATATCATAAACGCCCAGCAGGTCCATCTCGTCGATCTGCGCGGCAAGCTGGGTGTGCCAGCCACCCATGCCGCCGTAGCCGATGACGGCCAATCCGGTTTTCTTCATTGTTGTTTCCTCGCTGTAGTTGTCTTAGATTTCGGGGATCTGAATCTCGATCTCGCGGCCCAGGGCGGAAGACTTGCAAATACCGTCGATAATAGCCTGGTTGTAGAGGATCTGAGAGGTAGGCACGGGAGCCTCGGTGCCGTTCTTCACAGCATCCAGGAAGGAACGGATCTTCAGATCGAACAGATCACCGTTGGTCTGGATAATGGGGATCTCGGTCTCGGTCTGCTCGCCGCACACATCATGGTACAGCTTCATAGCACCGCCGACGGTACCGTTCCAGCACTCGGTGGAGGGAATGCGCAGCCCGCCCTCGGTGCCCAGGATGATGGTATCACCGGGGGTGTCCATATTCATGGCCCAGGCAATACGGAAGTCCAGGATGATGCCGCCTTCCAGACGGATGAAGGCTGCTGCAAAATCGTCTACGCCAAACTTAGCGGCATATTCCGGATGGCCGGACTTTACATAGGTGCAGTAATCGCTGCGGGTGCCAAACAGGGCAGACTTATAGCCGGAAACAGTCAGGGGCTTGGGATAGCCGATGGCGTTCAGGACCATGTCCAGGGAGTAGCAGCCGATATCACCTACGGCACCGATGCCGGCGGTGGCGTCTTCAATGAAGGATGTACCGAAGGGA
>JAZUQE010000095.1:0-2099 GCA_045605575.1 Faecousia sp.
GTGTTATGAAAGCAAAGCTGGGCTCGAATGTCTACCGGTCTTTGCATAAAACGATTCAGCGGGGTACAAAACTGGATCCCAGTGTTGCTGACGCAGTCGCCGCGGCTATGAAGGATTGGGCAATCGCTAACGGTGCTACCCATTTTACCCACTGGTTCCAGCCGCTGACCGGCATTACCGCTGAAAAGCACGACAGCTTCATTACTCCGGCTCCGGATGGTGGCGTGATTATGGACTTTTCCGGCAAGGAGCTGATCAGGGGTGAGCCGGATGCAAGTTCTTTCCCCTCCGGCGGACTTCGCGCCACCTTTGAGGCCAGGGGCTATACAGCATGGGATCCTACCTCTTACGCATTTATTAAGGGCAAGACACTGTGTATTCCCACAGCCTTTTGTTCCTACGGCGGAGAGGCACTGGATAAGAAGACCCCTCTGCTGCGCTCTATGGAAGCCTTGAACCGGCAGGCAATGCGAATCCTCAAGCTGTTCGGTAACACGGATGTGAAGTGTGTCCGCACCTCCGTTGGTCCTGAACAGGAGTACTTCCTTGTTCCCAAGGAAATGTATGACCAGAGGAAGGACCTGATCTATACCGGCAGGACCCTGTTTGGTGCCAAGCCGCCCAAGGGGCAGGAAATGGATGACCACTACTTTGGTGTGATTAAGCCCAGAGTCGCGGCATTTATGGAGGATCTGAACAAGGAACTGTGGAAGCTGGGTATCCTGGCAAAGACGGAGCATAACGAGGTAGCTCCGGCACAGCACGAACTGGCTCCCATTTATACCACTACCAATATTGCTACCGACCACAACCAGCTGACCATGGAGATCATGCAGAAGGTCGCGGCCTCGCACGGTCTTGTGTGTCTGTTACATGAGAAGCCCTTTGCCGGGGTCAACGGTTCCGGTAAGCACAATAACTGGTCTATGGTGACGGATACCGGTGTGAATCTGCTGTCCCCCGGTGAAACGCCTTATGAAAATGCCCAGTTCCTGCTGTTCCTGTGCGCGGTCATCAAGGCAGTGGACGACTATCAGGATCTGCTGCGTATTTCCGTGGCAACCGCAGGCAATGATCACCGGCTGGGCGCGAATGAAGCGCCTCCCGCCGTAGTTTCCATCTTCCTCGGTGATGAGCTGACGGCGATTTTGGATGCCATTGAAAGTGATAAGCCTTACGAAGGGGCTAAGAAAACCAATATGAAACTGGGCGTTGATGTTCTGCCCAGATTCCCCAAGGACACCACTGACCGTAACCGCACCTCGCCCTTTGCGTTCACCGGCAATAAATTTGAGTTCCGTATGCTGGGATCTTCCAACTCCATTGCCTGTGCCAACATTATGCTCAATGCAGCGGTGGCAGAGTCTTTGAAGATCTACGCAGACCGCCTGGAAGGCGCAGAAGATTTTGAGACGAGGCTTCACGAGATGATCCGCAAGACCATTAAGGATCACAAGCGCATTATCTTTAACGGCAATGGCTATAACGAAGCCTGGATCAAGGAAGCAACTGAGAAACGCGGTTTGTGCAACTACCGTACCACACCCGATTGTATTCCCCACATTCTGGATGAAAAGAATGTGAAGATGCTCACAGGTCACGGCGTGTTCAGCATGGCAGAGTTGCGGTCCCGTTGTGAGATCCAGCTGGAGAACTATTGTAAGACAGTCACCATTGAGGCAAATACCATGGTGGATATGGCGAAAAAGCAGATTCTTCCCGCCGTGCAGAGTTATGCGGCTGAGCTGGCAGGTGGAGTTGCCGCAAAGAAAGCCGCTGCTCCCGGTGTTGTTTGCAGCTATGAAACCGGTCTGATCACAAAGCTGTCTGCTCTGACAGATCAGATCGCGACACAGACGGAGGCACTGGAAACAGCTGTTCTGGGGCTGAATGGTGCAGCCGATGTGCAGGAGGAGTCTGTGTCCATCCGGGATACGATTCTACCCCAAATGGCACAGCTTCGTGCCCTGGCAGATGAAGCGGAAACGCTGACTGCCGAAAAGTACTGGCCGTTCCCCACCTACGGCGAATTGCTGTTTGGTGTTCGATAATGATTGGAGGCGTGTTATGAGAGTACCGATTGAATTAACTACTGGCAG
>JAZUQE010000096.1:0-7378 GCA_045605575.1 Faecousia sp.
CGCCTCTTCTTTGAAAGAGCCGGAGGGCGCGCTGCGGCCTGCAGCGTCCCTTCTTATTTTGGATAGGGCGTTTTTGTATGGGTGCGGCCAAGAAGATAGTCGGTACTGACGCCGTAAAAGTCTGCCAGCTTGTCGGCGTACTCCAGAGGGAGGGGCCGCTCACCCCGCTCGTATTTGGAATATAGCGACTGGTCGCACAGCAAATAGTCGGCGATTTGCCGCTGTGTATAGTCATTGTCTTCCCGCAGATCGCGGATGCGTAATTGCATGATCCATCACCCGTATAATAGCATACCGCAGGACATATCGTCCTATTGACTTTTTGGACTATTTGTCCTAAAATTACAATTAACAGCATAATTGAGGTGAGGACATATGTATCAAAGCAAGGGAAAACGGGTCTATGGGATCTTCAAATCTGTTCTTTACGGGGCTGAATACCGATCGCTGGCAAAACGGTATCTGGCGGCAATAGAGAATATGCAAACGGTAGCCCAGACTTTTTCGAAGCAGCAGTGGGATGTATTTCAGGAGTATCAGAAAGCATCAAATGATCTGTGTGCTGTCATGGTGGAGGTTGCGCTTCAGAAACCCAAAAAATGAGCACAAAAAAGGAAGCGATTTCATCAAAATATAAAAATTATAATAGAATTATTTCACAAGATATGTTATAATATCCAACGGCGATAAAAATTTCCCCGTATTTTGGAGCATTTTTTATTTTTTAGCTTTGAAGAAAGGAAATGAAACAAACTATGAAGAAAATCACGGCATTTATTCTGTTGCTGAGCATGGTTTTCGCGCTGATGGCTGGCTGCAAGCAGGAGCCTGCCCAGACCACCGGTGGTACCGATCCCCAGCAGACCGTACCCACCACCCCCGGTACACCGACTCCCAAGCTGGAGAATGTAGCTGCTGCGCTGCAGTCGCTGTATGAAAGCGAGGACGCAAACACCGCATCCGACTATATCCGTAACTGTGAGATCGAGGTCGAGGGCGTGAAGTACACACTGATCTGGTCTGTCGATGTTGCTGAGGATCTGGTGAAGATCGTTCCCGGCAAGGACGGCACGGTTACTGTGGATGTAAACGAAGCCGCGGCCCAGCAGACTCCCTATGTGCTGACAGCTGCCATCACAGACCCCAACGGCAATGTTCACAATGTCAGCTGGGAGTACATCCTGCCCGCAGGCGCTGCCCAGACGGAAGATCAGACTGCTATCGTGGATGCGGCTTATGGTTTGAAGGAAGACGAGGCTATGGACAAGCCCGTGACTCTGACCGGCGTTCTGACCTCCGTACATACCCCCTGGAGCGAGCAGTATAGCAATATCTCTGTCATTATGACAGTGGAGGGCCGCGAGGACAAGCCCATTCTGTGCTACCGCCTGGTCGGCGAGGGCGCCAAGGATCTGGTGGCGGGCGATATCATTACCGTTACCGGTACCATCAAGAACTACAAAGGCACCATCGAGTTTGAAATGGGCTGCACCCTGGACAAGGTCGTCAGCGGTGGCGGTGCCGCTGTTGTAGCGCCCGAGGATCCTGCTGAGATCGTGGCTGCTGCCTTTGCACTGGCAGAAGGCGAGGCTCTGCCTTATGAGGCAACTCTGACCGGTGAGATCAAGTCTATCGACACTCCCTACAGCGATCAGTACAAGAATATCACCGTCACCATCGAAGTCAACGGCAAGAAGATCCAGTGCTTCCGCCTGAAGGGCGACGGCGCTTCCGGCCTGTATGAGGGTGATACCATCACCGTCTGCGGCTTCCTGAAGAACTACTTCGGCAAGATCGAGTTTGACGCCGGCTGCACCCTGCTGAGCGTAGTGCAGGGCGAGCGCGCTGAGCCCACCAACGATCCTCTGGGCATCATTGATGTGGCATATGGCCTGCGCGAAGGCAAGAGCCTGCCCTACAAGTGCACGCTGACCGGCGTGATCAGCAAGGTCGACACGCCTTGGAGTGAGCAGTATGGCAATATCACGGTTACCATCCAGGTCGCAGGACGGGAAGAGAAGCCCATCGTGTGCTTCCGTCTGGAAGGCGACGGCGCGGAAGGTCTGGCTATTGGCGATACCATTACCGTAACCGGCCGTATCAAGAATTACTACGGCAAGATCGAGTTCGATCAGGGCTGCTATCTGAATAGAGTGGTCAAGGGCGAGGCTCCCGTGGAGCCCGAGACCCCCGTGGTTCCCGAGGACCCCAAGCCCGCTGTGAAGGCTCCCGAGGTGGGCGTTGCTTACAAGTATGTTGTAGACCAGAATAATCTGGGCAAGACCCTGTACTTCACCGGTAAGATGAGCAACTTCTATCTGGCTTCGTCCGAAAACGCCGCTGAGGGTGTGGATGTGTACCTGGAAGAGGCTGCGGGCGGCCTGCGTGTTTACTTCCTGGACGGCGAGACCAAGACCTACATCAATATCGTTCCCCGCGAGGGCTATACCGACAGAGCAAATGTCACATTGTCCGCTGAGCCTGCTTGCGTTTATAACTGGGATGCTGAGCGCGGCACGTTGGTTGCCAAGCTGGCCGAGGCTTCCTTCTACCTGGGTACCTACGGCACCTACAGCACCTTCTCTGTTTCCAACTACTCCTACATTGAGGATACCAGTGTGGTCGGTGTTTCCCAGTTCCCCGCCCACTTCACTGCTGCGCAGACCGGTGAGCCTGAGACTCCCGAAACTCCTGAGACTCCTGAGACTCCCGAAACTCCTGAGACTCCTGAGACTCCTGAGACTCCTGAGACTCCCGACACTCCCGACACTCCCGACACTCCCGATACTCCCGATACTCCCGATACTCCCGAAGTTCCCGAAAAGACTCTGGCTGAGGCGCTGGAAGAGGCCTCCAAGCTGGCTAACAGCACATATCTGGACTATGTGACCACCGTGGAAGGCTATGTGGTCTCCATCGAAAAGGGAAGCTGGAACAGCCAGTTTAACAACATCACCTTCGAGCTGGATGTGGACGGCACGGTAATCAAGTGCTATCGTCTGACGAACACTGCTCTGAAGGAGCTGGAGATCGGCGATCAGCTGAAGATCGAGGGCAAGCTTACTGCCTATAACGGCGCGCCCCAGTACGATAAGACTGCCACTTCTACCGTTCTGGCGGCTCCTTCCCTGGCTGAGCGGATCGCTGCCGCTGAAACTCTGGCAAATGGCAAGTACCTGCCTTATCTGACCTATGTAGAGGGCACTGTGAAGGAGATCACTGACGCCTACAGCACACAGTTTAAGAATGTGACCTTCAACATCGATGTGGACGGCACTGTCATCAAGTGCTTCCGCATTGCAGGCGAAGGCATGGACACGCTGGCAGCGGGTGACAAGATCTCCGTGCTGGGTAAGCTGACTGCTTACAATAAGAGCGCGCAGTTCGATAAGACTGCAACGGTTACCGTGCTGGAAAAGGCAGCTGTTGAGGAGCCGGAAGAACCCGGCACCTCTGAAAAGACCCTGGCTGAGGCACTGGAAGAGGCTTCCAAGCTGGCAAACGGCAAGTATCTGCCTTATGAGACCTCTGTAGAAGGTGTGGTCCTGCAGATCAAGGAGGCATATAGTGCGCAGTATAAGAATATCACGTTCATTATCAACGTTGGCAACGCTGATATCAGATGCCAACGGGTTAAGGGCGAGGGTATGGATGCTCTGGCAGTGGGCGACAAGGTCTCGGTAAGTGGTAAGCTGACTGCCTATAACGAGGATCCTCAGTATGACAAAACTGCAGTGGTGACCGTGCTGGGCAAGGCAGTTACTTCTGAGAAGTCTCTCGAAGAGCAGCTGGCAGAAGCTGCGGCTTTGGAGAATAATGTCCACCTGACCTATGTTACCACGGTGGAAGGCAAGGTTTCCAAGATCAACACCGCTTATAGCAGCAGCTATAAAAATATCAGCTTTACTCTGGATGTGGATGGCGTTTCCGTCTACTGCTACCGTATTGCCGGCGAACAGTTTGCCGACCTGAAGGTTGGCGACACTGTAAAGGTCACTGGTGTGCTGACCGCTCACAATAAGAAGGCTCAGTTTGATGCAACTGCTGTGGCCGTCATCGTAGAGTAATTCAAAAAAAATGGAAGGGGACCGGAAGGTCCCCTTTCTTTTTTGATTGGTTGTGTTTTACGATGAAAAATGTATGTTTATGAACAGTGTTTGCTATACTCCGGCTGTCCGGCCTTGACACGGTCTTGCACTGGCACTACAATGACAGAAAGAACTAAGGAGTGGTGTGCTTTGATGGATTCGGAGCTTCGGATGGCGGCTTTGCCTAAGGAGAAAACACGGGCATCCTTGTGTCTGATGGATCATGAGATCCGCGGTACACAGGTATACTGCCATGTGCTGCCGAAAACAGGGACCCTTATTTTGCTTCCCAGTCGGGAATATGTGAGGATCCTGTTTGTGTGCAGCGGGAGCGTTGCCGTGCAAAGCAATGCGGAAACCCGGGAATTTGCCGGAAGAGGGGTATACATCGGTGCGCCCACGCAGACGCAGACTGTGACGGCCCGGACGGATGCCCGGATCCTGGAGATCTGCCGATGGCTTACGCAGGAAGAACAGGCTGCCCTGGAAAATGCACAGCTGCCTTATGGGCAGGACTATGCACAGGCCCATTGCTACATGGAGGACTGCAAGAGTGCGAAGACCGTCAGCCGTATGCTGGTTCCCCAGCGGCTGATCCCCGGGTTCGCTATGGGAAGTGTAGAGACCTACGGTGAGGACCGGATCGAGAAGCATACCCACCCGCTGGTAGAGCAGTTTTTCTTCGGCCTGGAAGAAAATGACTGTATTCTGATGATCGGGGATCGGGAGTACGCTTTCCCGGATCATACGCTGCTGCATATCCCGCTGGGCTCGGACCACGGAATTCGGCTGGAAGAGCAGCACAGCTGCCACTACCTGTGGATGGATTTCCTGCTCAATGAGGAAGCTTTGCAATACATGGACGAGGCTCACAAAATCGTGGTGGAATAATTGTTTGGAAATATAGTAAGGTGATGTCTGACTAAGGACGTTGTGCACAAAGAAAATGAAATAACAAAGCTGTCATTCCGAGTGAAGCGAAGCGAAATCGAGAAATCCACGCACCGAATCCCTGTGATGCAGGAAATAGAGTGCCAAGATCCTTCGACTCGCTGCGCTCGCTCAGGATGACAGCCTTTTATTGAAATCAGCCTTCCGGGTTATTTTTGCATGTTTGTCTGAATGAGACAGCTCCTTGTATATTTACTTAGCCGCGGGGGGCCAGGGTATCGTAGGCTTTGGCGTAGGTCACCTGGATGCGGTTTTTGGCCAGAGTGTAAAGCCCGACCTGGATCACCAGCGCCAGGACGTAGAACAGAAAATAGGCCACTTCCGGCTGGATCGGCAGTGTGATGCCCATGAGCGGCAGCAGCATATCCCCATAGGACAGCACCAGGATCAACACTTCGGCCAGATAGAACCACCAGAACCGCAGATCCAGCAGAAACAGGGCCAGGCAGTTATGCCGCATCATTTTCGCGCTGGTGATCATGGCGTACAATGCGCCGCACTGGGGATCCTCCATCAGCAGGAATGGGACCATCCGCAGCCGGTAAGAAACAGGGATGAAAAGTACCAGAAATACCGCTGCACAGCAAACCATGACCGGCACCATTGCGGAAGTCAGCGCGTCCAACACTGCCTGGTCCGGGGAAAGAGAGGCGCTGTCCATGACGGGAAGCATAGCCTCCATCAGCGGGCCGGAAAGGGGAGTCAGCATGATCAGAAAGCTGTTGAGATTCACAGCCAGCAGCATGAGGCCGATATACAGCACGCCCTGCAGCAGCAGAAAGCGCAGCACCGGGCCAAAGCGCCGAAAGCCCTCCAGCAAAGTGCCGGGATGGGTCTTGTGAGAACGGGACATTTCCAGGGCCGCAGCCGAGTGACCCATGTTCCAAAAGGGGAGTGCTACGGATACAAACAGGGTCAAAGCCGTTTGCAAAGTAGACAGCGCGCCCCGCATACCCATACCATCCAGACCGCCGGTCTCAGCGATCCGGGTGCTGAGCAGAAAATTGACCAGATTGGAAAGTAACCCGGCAGCGGCGGCAATACCGGCCCAAAGCAAGGCAGTCCGCCGGTGAGATGGGGTTTGGGCGAGAGATGCATCAGCCGCATGGCAAAGCTCACGGCGATCAAAAAGATTCATAGTATGCCTCCAAAGAATAGGTAATATAGTTATAATCCAATTGACTGGAAATAGCAAATAAAATTTTTGTGACGATGGCATTTTTGCGGCAGATATGCTATAATAGGGTAAATACTGCTTACCTGGAGGCTAAAATGGAACTGGGAAAACGAATTAAAGATTGCCGCCTGGCCCTGGGGCTGTCCCAGCGCCAGCTGTGCGGCGATTATATGACGCGCAATATGCTCTCGCAGATCGAGAACGGCACGGCAAGGCCCTCCATGGATACGCTGTCCTATCTAGCGGACCGGCTGGGAAAGACTGTCAGCTTTTTTCTCGAGGAGCAGACGGTAACTTCGCCGAATTTGGAAGCTATGACCCGGGCCAGGAATGCATTGGCTTTGGGTCAAACGGAGGAATTGGAGCAGGCGCTTGCCTGGTTTCAAAAACCGGATGATACCTTCAGTGAGGAGTATCAGCTGCTGCTTCTGCAGCTGTATCTGCACAAGGCCCGTCGCGCTCTGGAGCTGGGGCAGAAGCCCTATGCTGCCAATTTGCTGCATAAAGCGTTGGAATTGAATGGACTTTATCTGACGGAAGAGCTGCGGCGCAGCTGCCTGCTTTTACTGGGACAGGCGGGAGAATACGTGGAGCTGCCCTATGAGGATGAGGCTTTGCTGCTCCGGGCCAGACAGGCAGACTCTCCCGCCAGACAGCTGGAGATTTTAGCGGCTGCGGAGGACCGCGGCGGGCCTGTGTGGAATTATTTGCAGGCTGAAGCGGAGTTTTCCTTGGGGAATTTTGTGGATGCGGCGGCTCACTATGCCCTGGCAGAGCAGACCCAAGAGGTGCTGGCCAGGCAGGAGGACTGCTACCGGGAACTGGGGGACTATAAGCGGGCCTATGAATTTGCCTGTAAGCAGCGGGAGTGAATTCGCTGCCTGGTGCAAATTTCAGTTTATCGGGCTATTTCATTTCTGTGATTTGTTGGGGAGGGTCTTGACCCTCCCTTGTTCTTTCCGTCTGTGCACCTAAGGGTTCAACGTGATGTTTTTTTGTGCGGAAGCGGAACCGGCTTTTTGCCCCAAAAGGAGCTTCTTTGAGGTGTGATACTTTCTGTCCGGCCAGAAAGTATCCAAAGAGCCGCCGGGGACCTTCCGTATGGTCCCCGGACTCCCCAGACGGCCAAAGGGGAAAACGGATCGGATCTACTTCATCCGAA
>JAZUQE010000097.1:0-3780 GCA_045605575.1 Faecousia sp.
CCCTGAAGATGCACGGCGGCGGTCCCAAGGTTACCCCCGGCGCACCCCTGCCCAAGGAGTACAAGGAGGAAAACCTGGAGCTGCTGGAGAAGGGTACCTGCAACCTGTTCCACCATGTTAACACCATTCTGAAGTCCGGCATCACTCCCGTCGTCTGCATCAACCGTTTCTACACCGATACCGACGCCGAAGTCGCTCTGCTGAAGCGTCTGTGCGCTGAGCGCGGCATCCGTTGCGCTGAGTCCAACCACTGGCGTTACGGCGGCGAGGGCGCTGCTGAGCTGGCTCAGGTCGTTGTCGAGGCTTGCGAGCAGAAGAACGAGATCAAGTTCCTGTACGATCTGGAGATGCCCCTGCGTGAGCGCGTCGAGCGGATCGCTAAGGAAGTCTACGGCGCTGACGGCGTTGACTGGGCTCCTCTGGCTACCGAGAAGGCCAAGCGCTTTGAGTCCGATCCCAAGTACGCTGACTACTGCACCATGATGGTCAAGACCCACCTGTCCCTGTCCGATGATCCCACCAAGAAGGGTGTTCCCACCGGCTGGCGTCTGTTCGTCCGTGACATCCTGGAGTACGGCGGCGCCAAGTTCCTGTGCCCCATGGCCGGTACCATCTCCATGATGCCCGGTACCGCTGCTGACCCCGCCTACCGCCGCGTCGATGTGGACGTGGAAACCGGCAAGGTCTCCGGCCTGTTCTAAGTAAAATCACCAAAAACACAGGCGGGAAATGATATGCTACCCCCATAAGAGACAGTGAAAAAAGAAACTGTCTTTTATGGGGGTGTTATCATGTCCAAGCGAAAAAAGATCAAAGCAGAAGATAAGATACGAATAGCAAAAGAATGTGTTTATGGTTGCTTGAGCCAGAGTGCTGCAGCAGAACAGGCTGGAGTTGATATGACTGTCGTCATGGACTGGGTACGACTGTACCAATCCGAGGGTGTTCAAGCATTTCTGCCAAGAGAAGAAAATCGAAGATATGACCCGGCAGTTAAGGAAGCCGCAGTAAAAGACTATCTATCCGGCAGGGATAGCCTAAGGGGAATCTGCAAAATATATAAAATCCGGTCAACTAAGCAACTCAGAGAGTGGATTAAGGTGTATAATGGTCATAAAGACTTCAAGAAACAAACAGGAGGAAGCCGTATGACCAAAGGAAGAGAAACCACCCAGGCTGAGAGGATCGCCGTAGCAAAGGCGTGTATTGCCAACGGAAAGAATTACGGAGAGATTGCAATCGCCTACAATGTCAGCTACCAGCAGGTCCGCAGCTGGACCCTCAAGTACATAGAAGGCGGAGAGTCCGCACTGGAAGACCGGCGGGGACAGCGGAAGAAGGATCAGCAGCCCCGGACGGCGTTGGAGCAGGCGCAGATCGAGATTGAGCAGCTGAAGCATAAGCTGAAAATGCTGGAAATGGAGAATCGGCTGTTAAAAAAATTGGAGGAGATAGAAAGGAGGCGGGGCTGAGCCAGGTTCGGCAATCCCACATCTATCTGGCAATTAAGGAAAATAAAGAGTTATATGGAGATCCTGTGGAGCAGACCTGCGTAATACTAGGGGTGTCCAGAGCAGCCTACTACCGCTGGCTTTGCGGCAAGAAATGTGCCAGAGAACTGGAAAACGAAAAGATAGCAGAGATTATGGAGCAAATTCATATGGAAAGTCCTGACAAAGGCTACCGCCGTATCAAGGACGATCTGGCACACGACCACCAACTGAATGTGAACGAGAAGCGAGTGCTTCGTATTTGCCGCAGACTGGATATTAAGTCCACCATTAAGTACAAGAATAACGGATGTACACGGCAAGCTGCTAATCCCCAGCACATTGCAAAGAACTGGCTTAACCGTCAGTTCCACGCAAGTATGCCCAATGAAAAGTGGTTGACAGATGTAACAGAGTTTAAGTGGTATGAAGGTGTAACCGTACACAAGATTTATCTGAGTGCCATTCTGGATCTGTATGACCGCAGAATTGTTGCATTCGTTATCCGTGATCGCAACGATAATCCTCTTGTATTTGACACACTGGATGCCGCTATTCAGGCAAATCCGAATGCACATCCTCTATTCCACAGTGACCGGGGATTCCAATACACAAACAGAATCTTCTACAATAAGCTGAAGAAAGCAAAGATGAAGCAGAGCATGTCCAGAGTTGCCAAGTGCATTGACAACGGCCCTATGGAAGGTTTCTGGGGTATTCTGAAACGGGAAAGATACTACGGAAGACGATTCACAGGCCGTCAGGAACTTGTGCAGATGATTGAGAATTATATTACTTACTACAACAACCGCCGTGTACAGCGCAACCTGGGCGTACTGACACCGATGGAGAAGCACGTGAACTATCTCAAAGCGGCATAATAAAACCTCAGAAAATGGCTGGACAATCTGTCCTGACATTTCCTGAGGTTCCCACGGCACCGCAGTGCCGTGCATCCTAAAAACGAATTCCGGTAACCAAACCGGCTACCGGAAGTGCAGAAAATCTTTATTTTATTTCACTGTCCACTTGACGGGAAGCAGTTCACGCGCTCCTGGGTCTGTTGCTTACAGGTATTCGATTAAGTAATTAGCAAACGCATGGTGTCCGGCTTCTGTAAAGTGGACACCGTCAAAGGTGAGATCGATATACCATTCACGAGTATCAGCAAAGGGGATGTTCAGTTTCTCTGCCAGTAACTTGTATTCTTCCGCAAGGAGGACGGACTCGGTTACCAGTTCATCCGTGGGAACCCAGGCACCACGCTTCATGGGCGGCGGTGCTGCCAACAGGATCTGCTTACAACGGGGGAGAATCGGAGTCAAAAATGCTTCCATTCTTGCGGCAGTTTCTTTTGCGGTTGCGCCTTGAAGCAGGTCATTGGTGCCCAGCATCACCAGGAAAATATCCGTAGAGGCGTGTTGCTCGATCAATCGGAGCGCATAGGGATTCCTTGGAATCTCCCGGCCGTTGGCGCCGGCATTGATACATTCGTGACCCGCCTGTTTTGCCAGCAGATCGACCCAACGATCCTCCGCACCATAACGGTCACCGAAGAATCCTCTGGGATCGTAGCCGTAAGTATTGGAATCTCCGAAACACAGGATCCGCACCGCAATCACCTCCGATGGATTCATTATAGCACAGTAACCGCAAAAGGAAAAGACGGAGAACCGGATTGGATGATTACAGAATTACTTTCAGATCTTCTCCGAAGCGGAAATAGGTGCAATTTTGCGCTTTTCTACAAGGGCGTTCAGCACAGTGGGAGAGATGAAGGCAGGCAGGGTAGGGCCGGGGCGGAAATTCTGCTTACCCAGGTGGCCGAAGGTTTCCGTATTGGCTTTGTCCAGCATGGCCATGCACTTCAGCGTTACTTCCCCCACTTCCAGCACGATGGGCAGCAGTTCATCCATACCCCAGTCGTCCATGCCGATGGCAAACAGGGCTTTGTAAAGGTACTTGTGGATGCTTTCGTCCTTATGGCCCAGAGCGGCTGCATGGTAAGCGTAAGCGCCGATGCCGCGAACACCGCACAGGATCAAAGACTTGAGGGAACGGATATCCTCTTGGGCATTCCAGAGATTTTGCATATCATAATCATTGTTGCGGCCGCAAGAGGAAGTGCAGTTGTAGCACTCCGGCACCAGCTTCCGCTTTTCTGCATCCACACGGTCCATAATGGCCAGGAGTGCATCGTTATCAAAAACCAGAGTGGCAAACAAGCCCTCGACAATGGTGGCGGCGGTGGAATCGCTGACAACATGATCATTGCCCTCGGTGGCACGGG
>JAZUQE010000098.1:0-4844 GCA_045605575.1 Faecousia sp.
ATAGGGAGCAAATCCGCCGTTCCATTTTCCCTCACGGGCTTTCTGTCTGCGTCCTTCCATAGTCTGCACCAGAATATTTTCACGTTCAATCTCCGCAACTGCGGACAACACAGAGATCATCAGCTTACCGCTGTCCTTGGAACTGTCAATACCATCCTCCACGCAAATCAGATTGACTCCAAAATCCTGCATCCTCTGCAGAGAACCCAGAACGTCCGCTGCATTACGTCCAAAACGGGACAACTTGAATACTAAAACAAAATCAATGCTGTCCTTGCCTGCTTCAATATCGTTCAGCATTTTCTGAAATTGGGGACGACCCTCAATATTTTTACCGGATTTACCCTCATCGGAATATTCTCCGGCTACGACCATTTCCTGAAATTCTGCGTATTTCCGAAGTCGTTCCCTTTGTGCATCCAGACTAAAGCCATCTACCTGCATGGATGTGGAAACACGGGTATACAGATAGCATTTCTTAACCTTCATATTTTCACTCCCTAAATTATTACGTCGCAAATACGATTGTCCCAACTAAATATTACCATGATGATATCCCTTCTGTCAAGCACAAGGACACCTCGCTTCAGAGGTGTCCTTGTTAAAATTATCTGTATTATCGTCATTCACAGAGCAAGCATCTAGCTTGGTTGCTGTCATTTCCTGGTTTACTTCATTTCCATACTTTTCGATCATTCTGACCATGAAGTTTGTAAACCGTTCAAATTCAGCGCTATGGATCATAGGCGCTCCTCCAAGCCAGTATAATGGGTCTTTTCTTCTTTCGGATTGTTGTATTCCGCAATAATTTCCGGCGGGATGGCCGTCAGTGTCTGCTGCAAGGAAGCAATGGTGCGCTGCAATTCCTCCTGCTCCTGGACTTTTCTTTCCAGTTCCAGCAGCCGCTGGACACTGGGTTTGCTGGCGTTTGCTTCTTTTTTCAACATGGCAATCTCTCCCCGCAATCCTTTCTCTGCTTTTTTCAGAGCTTTGGTTTTCATCATCAGCTCCGCAACGCCGGGAATGTAGTCATCCAGAATTTTGAGAATTTCTTCTCTCACACGCTTGGCATTCATGGGGTTAATGCTGGACAACAGTACTCTCAGCTTCTGCTCCAGACGGTGCATCTTGGTGGCCTGCTTGAAAATCCGGGGAGGCAGATGGGTTCTTCCGGTTTCACTGGCAGATTCGCCCCGTTCCAGATCCGGATACTTCTTCACCATGTAGCTCCAGTATTCATCCTGCCACTGGGTCAGCTTTTTCCTGTTGCCAACGATATCCTTGGCACTGAGCCGCCCATCTGCCGTGATGGGGACAAAGCAAAGGTGCATGTGGGGTGTCTTTTCATCCACATGCACCACGGCAGAAACAATGGTTTCCGCAGCCTGTTTGGTTTTCAGAAATTCCAGCGCATACTCAAAGAATGCTCTGACTTCCCCCGGTTTCTTCCCGGCAAAGAATTCCGGGCTGGCAGTAATCAGTGTTTCTACCATCCGGACGCTGTCCTTTCTGGCCTTACATCCAGTTTCCCGGATCAGACCGTCAGCTTCCGCCCGGTACTTTCCGTTAGGCTTCACCAGATGGAAGTTGTACTTGCTCAATTCCGTTTTAATGTCCGGATTGCTGGCATAAAACTCCTTAGTCCGCTCATTATGGGCCTCAATCCGGCTGATAGTTGGCCCTTTGTATTTGGCGAACCGTAAAATAGCATATTGAGCTTTGCTCATTCCGTATCACGTCCCTTCTGCCAAACAATTTCATAACCCAGCACGTCCGCCAGTTCCAGAACGTCCTTGTACCGCAGGGACTCCCGGCGCAGCTTAGCGGAGAAGTTGGACAAGCTGTCGCTCCAGCCGTGCTCCGTGGACAGCAGCTCCACAGCTTCTGCCATGGTGTACCCAGCCAGCATGATCTGGGCCTTGATCTGACTTCTGATATAACCTTTTTTGATTTTCAAAGTTGATTCCTCCATATATTCGTTGTTGATTTTCGTTTATTTCGTTCGTGTTTTGGTGTGTTCCCTGCGAAAGAGAAAATCGCTCCATTTTCCGGCATCCACATCCTGTCCATGAGTAGGACAGCCGATTGCATGATTGCGCAGTTTTCTTTCCTCCTTCGGGAAGATGTTTCCGATTCCGCACACCAAATGCGCGGTTTCGACAATCTCGTTTTGCTACAATAGATAAGCAAAATCGGCAAATTATTTACGGTTTGCACTATCCTTCGATTTTACATTCAAAAACAGACTGAGCCACAAAGCTGCTGTACGTACCGTACGCTGTACAGTACGTACAGCACCTAAAGACATCCGCTGCGGTTTAGAACCCATGCCGGATGACCTCAATCCCTACAAAGCCCCGGACACGTCTGCCGCCGGAGAGGTAGATGTTGTTGGTGTATTCAACATTGTAAAGAGCCTCATTCTGAGCCAGTTCCGAACTGAGCCTACTGGCAGACAAACGGTGGCAAGCATTGTCCTCGCACCAGAGGGTGTAGGCATCATAAAGCGCCTTGGAGCTGGCTTCCGCGTCCGCCCGGAATTGGATGTACCCGGTGGAGTGCAAGAACTCGATAATGTTATTGTTGTTCCGTTTCACCGTCTCCACATTTTCCGCACCCTTTTTGCTGACTGTGAAATGGTAGTTGTTGCAGATCAGGCGATGTAGCCCCTCCAAGCACCACAGGAAAATCCCCTCCAACTCCTCACACATCTTTTCCACCAGAAAGGGATCGTCCTCCCGGTCTGCCGGGCGGTTTCTGGTGGTCAAGATCAGCTGACGGCGGTAAAAGCCATCGGAATGGTCGTACAGAGAACTCAGCGCACCATTTCCAAAGCAAAGGAACCGGACACACAGCTGCACCTGATAACTCTGGATGCCCTTTCGTTCCACATCCATAGCCGCCTCTGCCGTGACAATGGATTTGATGTAGTTGGTTTTTGGCAGAGCATTCATGTCCATATCGTCATCCACCATCAGCAGCCGGTTCTCCAAGTCCGCTCTGGCAAAGCGGTTGCTTTCCACCTTCTGAATGCTGCCAGTGTTCATACTGCGGCCCAGCATGGCTTTCAGCACCAAGCCGATCCGGCTTTTGCCTTCTCCGCCCCGCCCCAGGATCATCATCATTTTCTGTCCCTTGGTGGAAGGAATCAGACAATAGCCCAGATATTCCTGCAAGGTGGGAATATCTTCCGGTTCCAGCAGTTCCGATAGAAACTGGAGCCACCGCACCGGCTTTTGTGCCGCTGGGTTATAGTTGACAGCCAGACGGTTGGCGCAGAAATTCTTCACCGGAAGGAATCTGCCATCCAGAAAATAAATGCCGTTACCAACATGGATGCAGTCCGTTTCCATGGGAAGCGGCTGGGAATAGGCTTGCAGCTTGACCACTTCCAGAAGATTTGACACCCGTTTGTGCAGTCCCGTTGTGATGCAGTCCCGGATCTCATTTAAGATTAGCTGCTTGACCCATTCTTCATCCTCCACGGCTCCATCCTCTGTAAACAGCTGACCGTTGATACATTTCATGGGGTATCTGTCGAGAAAATCCTGGGAGAACAGTACTTCGTTAATCCGTTTGCCATCAAACCACTCAGGCACAGATTTCTGTTTCGGCTTGTTCAACCGTCAATTCCTCCCTTCTTCGGTCAACGTAGGCTTTGAGGGATTCCATGGCATTATTTCCCATTAAATCCGACAAAACCTGTTCTTTCTGCTCCGGTGCCGCTGCTGTTATGCAGTTTCGTAAATAAAGAATGGTATCCATCATCTGGCAGGCTTCCCTGTATCGGTCATCCCAGGATTCCTCCGGTGCCGTAGGTGCGTACTGCTTTTTCCATAACTCCAGCAGATCCAAATAGGCATCCAAGGTACTGATACAGAACAATTCCTTTCTCTGGATCTGGCGCTGCTGTTCCTGCTTCTGCTTGAACGCTGGAACAGGCTGTTTTGCCTGCGTTGGAGGTCTGGGATCAAGGCCAAAGTCCGCTGCCAATCTTTGAGCTGCCCGATACTGGCTGATGCCAAACAGTTTTGCAACAAGGTTTGTCACGTCCCCATAGGCTTGACAGCCGAAGCAGTAAAAGTAATCTTCGTTCAGTTTCAGGCTGGGGCGGTCATCCTCATGGAAGGGGCAGCGGGTCATGCCTTTGTTGTTGACAGGCAGCCCATATCGCTCCGCTGCCTGCCGTGGGGTGATGTTTTCTTTGATGGTCTGAAAAATACTCATAGTGGATGCTCCTTTCGAATTATTGATGAATTGAACCATCTGTTTTCAATATACGGCTATTACACATCAAAACCCGAAATTCTACCGAAAAAGCCGGAAACGAAAAAAGCCGCTCCGAGTTCCTGCAAATTTGCAGGACTTCAGAGCGGCCATCCATAGCACTTTATCATACAGACAACTATTCAATAATAGAAAACAACCAAGGAGGAACAAAATATGGCACAGCGATTGCCCGGAAACAAGCGGGAGCGTGTAAAAGATCTGCGAATGGAACGAGGGCTGAGCCTCAATGAACTTGCCAGCCGGGTTGGCTGCAATGAAACCACACTGGGCAGATATGAGCGGGGCGAAACAGACCGCATCGGTGATGAAATCGTGCGGTCACTGGCACGGGAATTCAATGTGTCCATCGACTATCTTATGGGAGAAACGGATATCCCCTATGTCAAGAATTTCGATATTTCGGAGTTGGGACTGTCCGCGGAATCTGCCCAGCGATTACTGACCCGGAAGGTCAACGTGGAGGTGGTGAACCGGATGCTGGAACATCCCAACTTTCCTGTTCTCACACTGATGATCTCCCAGTATTTCCATGACACCTTCTCTGCTGGATTTGC
>JAZUQE010000099.1:0-10320 GCA_045605575.1 Faecousia sp.
GGGAGGGGGGTTGTTTTGGAGATGAAGGACCCCCTCCTTTTCCCCCCCTTGCCCCGTGGGGGGAGCCCGGGGACCATACGGAAGGTCCCCGGCGGCTCTTTGGATACTTTCTCGCCGGAGAGAAAGTATCATATCCCAGCAGCTTTTTTTGCAGCAAAAAGCCGATTCCCTTTCCGCACAAAAAACATCGCGTTATACCCGTAGGTGCTCAGGTGGCAAGAACAAGGGAGGGTCAAGACCCTCCCCTACAAATCACGGAAATGGAACAGCCCGATAAACGGAAATTTGAAACCTGCCGGCAGTCAGGAATTATCTGCCGCCTTTGGGGAACGCTACCTTTGGGAGGCGAGCGGATATGTTTTTGGCCTACATTCGAACGATTATTTTATATCTGATCCTCATCGCAGTGATCCGGCTCATGGGCAAACGGCAGATCGGGCAAATGGAGCCGTCGGAGTTTGTGGTGACCATGCTGGTGGCCAATTTGGCAGCCATCCCCATTCAGGACAGCAGCGTACCGCTTCTGACCGGCGCGGTACCGCTTCTGACGGTGCTGGGGCTGGAGCTGCTGCTGGCGGCACTTTCGCTGCGCAGCATCCTGTTTCGGCGGCTTTTGTGCGGCAAGCCGGTGATCCTGATCGAAAACGGCAGGATCCTGCAGAACAATCTGCGCAAGACCCGCATCACCTTGGACGAGTTGTCCGGCCATCTGCGGGAAAAGGATGTGTTGGACCCGCGCGTGGTGCAGTATGCCATTTTGGAGACTAACGGCAATTTGTCTGTATTTCCCTACCCTAAGGAGAAGCCCGCCAGCGCTAAGGATGCGGGGATCCAGACCCGAAAGCAATTTCTGCCTGTGACCATTGTCTCTGACGGCAAGCTGCTTCCGTCCAATTTAAAACTTGCCGGCAAGGACGAGAGCTGGGTCAATAGGACGCTGAAGGAAAAGGGATCTACCGTGTCCCGGACCTGGCTGCTGACCGTGGATGCTGCCGATCAGATCATATGGTATCCCAGGGAGGCAGGAAAATGAAGCGTTTCTGGTTTGCGGTAGTGCTGCTGGTCCTGCTGCTGTTGCTGGGGCTTTTTGAAGCTTTGCGTATGACACAATTGACCGAGCCTATCTGCGACAGCCTGACCGAAGCGGCCCAGTCCGCACAAAAAGGAGATTGGACCCAGGCTCAGAGACTGGCGCAAGAGGCGGAAGCTGGCTGGGATGATAGCTGGGACTTCTTTTCCGCCATGAACCACCATGGGCCCATGGAAGAGATCGACAGCCAGTTTGCCCGGGCGATGGCCTTTCTGGAAAGCCGGGCCGCGGCAGAGTTTGCTGCCTGTTGCGCCCGTCTGGTGGAGATGATCCGGGCTTTGGGAGAGGCCCATGTGGTCAATCTTCGGAATCTGCTGTAGCGCCCCAGGCCAGATCGGTGATAGCAGTTGCCAGATGCTCTGCGGCACGCAGTGCCTGAGGCAGAGTGTCCCCGGCTGCACCGATCTCGATCAGCATAGCGCCAGGGGAAAGATCCTGGTTGAACCGTTCCTGCCGGAAGCTGAGAAAGCGGCAGATGCCGGGCGTGTTTTTTTCCAGCTGGGCGTGCAGCTTTAGGGCCAGGGATAAATTCTGCTTCCAGTTGGGATGGGAAAGACCGCCATCGTCGGTGCCGACTACCATCATCAGCCGGGCTGTTTCCTCGCCGCGTAGTGTTGTGTGCGTGGTCAGTTGGGTGCCGTCATCCAGCTCTACTGCGTCCCGGTGCAGATCCAAAACCAGCGCGATGGTGGGATATTCCTCCAAATAGCCCCGGATCGTCTTCCGGGCGTTGGCATAAGAACCGGTGTAGGACGGATAGTCATGCAGCGTGGTGTCGTGGATCACACCGATACCGGCTTTTCGCAGAAGCTCAGCCAGATACTCACCCACACGTACCATATTGTGCTGCTTGTCCAGCGTCCGGTCCTGAGAAGAGGCTGTATAGGTGTTTCCCTCCGACTGTGCGTAGCTTTCCGTGGCGTGGGTGTGCAGGATCAGCACAGTGGGCGCGTCTGCGATCAATTCCCAGTTTAGAGGCCGCAGCAAAATCTCCTCCGGGTCTGGGTCGTAATCCGTTTCATTGTGAATGTCCGCCAGACTTGCGTCCGCAGCAGTAAATACCGGCAGCAAAGGCCGGGGCGGATCCACCGTGGATGCCGGGGCGGTGGTTTCTGTTGGGGAAAGGTCTGCGGCATCTGCCGGGGTGACCAGGCGGCCGGTGTTCATATATAGCAGGAAGGTGGTCATATCCTCCCCGGTAAGCAGCGCAGTCAGCTGCGCGAATGCGCCGCCGAACAGCAGCCGCAGGGCTGCCGCGCACGCGAGCATGGTAAATACGGTCCGTAGTTTTCGCTGACGCTCCATAGGCCACTCCTTTAAAGTGTGTTTTTTCGCAGATCCCTAAAAAGACAAGAATGTGCGGCGCCGGGCGCCGCACATTCTGTCTGTGTTTTTCTATGCAATTACGGTTGCTTGGGCTTCCATTTTGGACGCTCGCGCAGCTGCACACGCAGCTGCCGGAAAAAGTCCTGCAAAAGCGCTACGCATTCTGCCTCCCGAACGCCAGCCTCCACCGCCGGATGGTGGTTAAAGTCCATGGAAAACAGACTGCATACCGACCGGCAGGCTCCAAACTTGGCATCCGATGCGCCGTATACCACCCGGGGGATCCGGGCATTGATGATAGCGCCCGCGCACATGGGGCAGGGCTCTAAGGTTACATAGAGCGTACATTCCCATAGCCGCCAGCCGCCCAACTGTCTGCACGCCTGGTCGATGGCTTCGATCTCGGCATGGGCCAGAGCGGATTTTCCTGCCTCCCGGCGGTTGTGTCCGGTGCCTACCACTTGTCCCCGGCAGACGATCACGCAGCCTACCGGCACTTCGCCCTCTGCTGCGGCCTGTGCCGCCAGGGCCAGTGCTTGATCCATATATGCGGTGTCTTCCATATTCCGGCCCTCCTGTTTTCTTTTTATCATACTCCAAGGGCGCGGCCGCCGTCAAGGGGCTGTGCCTTCACACTATCATAGATTATCCGCAAAAACAGGGGAAGTGTGTTCAGAAAAAATTAAAAAAATAGGGGGAGACAATCCGACGCAAATGTGCTATACTAAACAAAGCTATAACTATGCTGATCGGGAGGTGCTTCCTTTGAAATATTGGCGAGGGTATCTGACTGCCGCCATTATCGCTTTCTTCAGCTGGATGCTGATCACATTTGCCAAGAGCCACGCCGCTCTGATCGATATGGTCTATCCCTATGTGACCCGAATGGTCCAGGGCTTTCTTGCGGAATGGAGCAGTGGCGTGGATTTCTGTGTCTGGCAGCTGGTTGCCATGCTGCTGATCGTGGGGATCCTAGCTACGTTGGTGCTGATGGTGGTGTTTCGCTGGAATCCTATCCAGTGGTTCGGCTGGATCACTGCGGTGGCGAGCCTGCTATTCTTCCTGCATACCGGTATTTACGGGCTCAATAGCTATGCCGGATCCATTGCCGACGACATACGCCTGGAAAAAACCGAATTTACCCTGGACGAGCTGAAAGAAGCTACGATCTATTACCGCGACCAGGCCAATGCACTGGCAAACCAGATCCAGCGTGACAGCAGCGGCAATCCGGTCTATCCGGAGTTTGACGCGCTGGCCCAGCAGGCGGAAGAAGGCTTCCATAATCTGGTATATACCCACTCTTATTCCATTTTCGCCGGTTCTACCCTTCCTGTGAAGGAGCTGGGATGGGCGGACATGTATACCTCTATGGGTATTACCGGCTTTACCATGTCGCTGACCGGTGAAGCGGCGGTGAACCCCCAGATCCCCGTGGTAGGCCTGCCCTTTACCATGTGCCATGAAATGGCCCACCGGATGAGCATTGCCCTGGAAAGCGATGCCAATATGGCCGCCTTCCTGGCCTGTGATGCCAATTCCAGTGTGGAGTACCGCTATTCCGGCTATTTTATGGCCTATCGCTATTGCTACAATGCCATGGCGACCCAGGGCAGTGTGGAAGCCAAGGAGGCCATGAAGGAGGTTTCCTCCGGCGTCAATGACAATTTCTACAATGATATGGTGGATTACAGCAACTTCTTTGCCCAGAACCGGGATGAGAAGGCCACCGAGGTAGCCAATACAGTCAATGACGGTTACATCAAGGCCAATGGCGACGACCGTGGCGTGGTTTCCTACGGAGAGGTCTGTGATCTGCTGGTCAGCTGGCATATCCAGCAGGTGGTGATCCCATCTCTGGGAGAGGAAGAGGGATCCAAGTTCGATCCCTATGATGAGAATCAGGTGTTCCCCCCGGAGCCTGAGCCTACGGAGACTGTTGCCGATGAATGAGATGCTGACGACCCTTCGCAGCGGACTGCCTCTGTTGGGGCTGGAGCTGCCCGAGCAGACTTTGCAAACCCTTTGTGCCTTTGGAGAAGGTGTGGTAAAGCAGAATGAGGTCATGAATCTGACGGCCATTACGCAGCCGGAGCAGGTTGCCCGGCTGCATTTGCTGGACAGTCTGAGTCTGCTGGCAACCCAGGATCTCAAAGGAAAAAAGATCATAGATGTGGGCTGCGGAGCGGGCTTTCCCGGTGTGCCGGTGAAGATCGCTTGCCCGGAAGCGGAGCTTACGCTGTTAGATAGCCTGGGCAAGCGCATGAACTGGCTGGCCTCTTTTCTGCCCCAGCTGGGCGTGGAGGCGCAGTGCATTACTGCCCGTGCGGAAGAGGCCGTGGCAGACCGGCGGGAGCAGTACGATTTTGCTACCAGCCGTGCAGTTGCCAGGCTGAATATCCTCCTGGAGCTGACGGCACCTTACGTCAAGGTCGGCGGCGCGGTGCTGGCTATGAAGGGCGCGGCAGCCAGGGAAGAACTGGCCCAGGCCCGCAATGCCATTCATAAGCTTGGTTTGAAAGTAGAGCAGGTGAAGGAGTTTCCGGTGGAGGATACGGCCCATGCAGTCATCGTGCTGCGAAAAGTAACCCCTACCCCACCCCAATACCCTCGCCGCTATGCCAAGATCAAACAAGCCCCTCTGTAAATACATTGGTCACGCTTCCTTCCGCAGCGTGACCTTTTTGCGCGCAGATACACAAATTTCAGTTTATCGGACAGTCTCCCGTGGATATCGTAGGGACGGCCAATGGGGAGCGACCCGACCGCCGCCGGTGGCGGAAGAAGGGAGGGGAGCGAGTGGCAGCGGTCGGCAAGATGCAAGCCCGCTTTGTCGGGCGTAGCATCTGCCGGGCACCGCAACAGGGCGTCCCTACGATTGCTCTGCCCGACAAATACCAATTTGTTTTGGTTGGCGCTCACTTGGTAAGCGCCCCTACGGGGTCATAAGAAGTGCGGAGGGAAAACAGAGTCGGTTTTTCTCTGTTTTCCCGAAAATGTTTGTAAAAAGCAAAAAAAGTTGTTGACCTGGTTGATAAATTCGGTTATAATTTCTTAGTGTGGCTTTTTATGGTCCATGATTATGTGTTGCTGCGGCCGTTTCCCGGCTGTCGAGCATAATGAAACTGACAGGAGGTGTACCGAATGAAGCGTACCTACCAGCCCAGCCGTCGCCAGAGATCCAAGGTTCACGGTTTCCGGAAGAGAATGGCTACTTCCAACGGCCGTAAGGTTCTTGCCCGCCGCCGTGCCAAGGGCCGCAAGGTCCTGTCTGCTTGAGCACCGTGAAGGTGGGGTAACCACAGTAAGGAAGGCTCATAGCGAAACGGGAGTCTGTGCGGGGCGAAACTGATTCGCCCCGCTCCCTTTTTTCTTTTTGCTTACGCTGTTTGGGCTCCGGGTTTTCCGGCTGTCTTAGTTCCGCAGTGATGCTTAGGGGTTCGGACTTCCACAGATTGGGAGACAACATGATGCAATTTTCCAGCAGTCTGAAAAAAAATCACATATTCCGGCGGCTCTATGCTTCCAGAGGCGTTGCCAATTCCTATTTGGTGCTCTACGCCCGGCCCAACCGCTCCGCTCACAACCAGGTGGGCTTTACGGTGAGCAAAAAGCTGGGCCATGCTGTGGTGCGCAACCGCACCCGCCGCCGGCTCCGGGAAGTTTACCGGCTCCATGAAGCTCTGTTCACCCCCGGTTGGGACATCGTTGTGGTGGCGCGGACCAGGTCCGTGGACGCTCCCTTTGGGAAGCTGACCCACGCCTTCCTGTCCCTGGCCGAAAAGGCCGGATTGCTGGCAAAACAGGAGAAGGATGTATGAAACGTTTTTTCCTGGCTTTGATCCGATTTTATCAGACCCGGATCTCTCCCTGCACACCGCCGAGCTGCCGGTTCGTTCCTACCTGCTCTGCTTACGCATACGAAGCGATTCAAAAATACGGGGCCCTGAAGGGCGGCTGGCTCGCTGTACGCCGGCTGCTTCGGTGCAATCCCTTTTATAAAGGCGATCTTTACGACCCCGTGCCCTAAGGAGAAATGGATATGATGTTAGCATTTCAGCTTTCCGATCTGGTGACCGTACCCTTTGGTTGGCTGCTGGGCCAGCTGTACCAGTTTACCAACAACTACGGCGTCGCCATGATCATTTTCGCCATTCTCGTAAAGCTCATCCTGGCCCCCATCAGCGCCAAGAGCAAAAAGAGCTCTATGAAAATGTCCCGCCTGACGCCCCGAATGAAGGTGCTGCAGGAAAAATACGCCAACGATCCCCAGAAGCAGAACGAAGCCATCCAGGCCCTTTACAAGGAAGAGGGCGTTTCCATGGGCGGCGGCTGCCTTTGGTCTCTGGTACCTTTGCTGATCCTGTTCCCCCTGTATACCGTCATCCGCCAGCCTATCGTGTATATGCTCGGCGAAAGCCTGGAGAACGCAGAGAAGATCATTGAGGTCCTCAAAGCGCAGAATGCCACCCTGTTTACACAAAACAGTTATTACGACCAGATCATTGCCGCCCGCCATATCAGCGATTATGCAGAGGCGATCAAGGCTGCGCTGCCCGAGATCAGCGAGCTGACCCTGCAGGGCGTGAATTTTGCCTTCCTGGGTATCGATCTGGGCTCTCAGCCCCAGTTCAATGTATTTGCCTGGGATGTGTACAACTGGGCCAATATCGGCCTGTTTCTGATCCCCGTTCTGTCTGCGGCCAGCCAGGTGGTTTCCATGCTGCTGAGCCAGAAGATGAACAACTCTGTGGTCACCAACGAGAAGGGCATCCAGGACAAGGAAGCTGCCAAGAATTCTCAGGCCAACCAGTCCATGAAGACCATGATGTGGATGATGCCTCTGATGAGCCTGTGGATTGGTTTCACCGTTCCCGGCGCATTGAGCCTGTACTGGTTCATTCAGGGCATCGTGTCCATGCTGCTGGATGTCTATCTGACCAAGAAGTACCGCAAGATCTATGATGCGGAGGATGCCATCCGCCTGCAGAAAGCTCTGGAGGAAGAAAAGCTGGAGCTGGAGAAGGAGCGTCAGCGTGCTGAGCGCCGTGCTGCTAACCCCGACGGCATCACCGAAAACACCAGCAAGAAAAAGCTGCAGCAGAAACAGCAGCGTGAAGCAGAGGCCGCCAAGGCCGCCGCTGCCAAGGAGTACGCTGTAAAGAAGGGTTTTGCAGAGGAAGAGGCACCTGAGGAAAAGCAGACCCTGTCCGGTATCGCGGACCGTCCCTACTGCAAGGGCCGCGCCTACGATCCCAACCGCTACAGCACCCAAAATACGGAGGAATGATCCATGGAAAAGACTCTGATTACCACCGGCAAAACCATCGACCTAGCCATCGAAGCCGCTCTGACCCAGCTGGGTCTGGAGCGGGACGATGTGTCCGTCCAGGTCCTTGCCCAGGCAAAAGCCGGTTTTTTGGGCTTAGGCGCCACACCTGCTAAGGTGCAGGTGACCTACGAAGCCCCCGATCCCGTTCCGGAAGCGCCGAAGGTAGCCCTTTCTTCCGCTTCCCGGTCCAAGCCCAAGGCCGCCGCTCCTGTCAAGAAGCCCGAGGCTCCCAAGCAGGAAGCACCCAAGGCAGAACCGAAGAAGGAAACGCCTAAGGCAGAGCCCAAGAAGGAAATGCCTCAGACCAAGCCCCAGGAGCCTAAGGCTCCCAAGGCCGAAAAGCCCCGTCAGCCCAAGGCTGAGGCTCCCAAGGCAGAGCCCAGAACCTATGCACCTGCCCAGCCCGGCAGTGTTGAGGAGAAGATCGAAACCTTCCTGAAGGGTCTGCTGGAGCACATGGGCTCCAAGGCTGTGCCCCACGCCTGGAAGGAAGAGGAAGATACTTACCGGGTCGAGCTGGTTGGCGAGGATCTGGGTTATCTGATCGGCCGCCGCGGCGACACGCTGGATGCTATCCAGCATCTTTGCAACTACTCTGTGAAGCGGGATGTAGAAGGTCATATCCGGATCAATGTGGATGCCGAGGCCTACCGTGAGAAGCGGGAGGACAGCCTGCGCCGCTACGCCCGGAAAAAGGCCCAGCAGGTTCTGAAGAACCGCCGCCGCACCACCCTGGAGCCCATGAACGCCTATGAGCGCCATGTGATCCACGCATCCTTACAGGATATGGACAATATCACCACCCATTCCACCGGCACCGAGCCCAACCGCCGTGTGGTCATCGAATACGTTCGCTAAGCAATTCCCCGGGACGCCAAGCGCGCCCCGGGACTTTTTATATCAATGGATATTTTTTGAGCAGGCCGTTCTGTAGGGGAGGGTCTTTACCCTCCCTGTTTCTTTCCACCTGAGCACCTACGGGTATAACGCGATTTTTTGTGTGAAAACGGAATCGGCTTTTTGCTGCAAAATAAGCTGCTGGAATATGATACTTTCTCTCCGGCGAGAAAGTATCCAAAAAGCCGCCGTTTCCCCCTTTGGAATCCCCTCTGCCTCCTTGCAATCCCGTAGGGGCGATCTCCGATCGCCCGCCATCCCGATTATCCCTCCAAACCTGCCGTCTCTTACCGTAGGGGAGGGTCTTGACTCTCCCCTGCCAATCACGGAAATAAAACAACGCGACAACCGGAATCATCGACGGCAAGATGCGCCGGAGGATGCTTGCGTTTTCGGCAAAATATGATATACTTTATAAAAACGCGAAAAGGAGGCGCTTGCATGAGACGCCTGTTGCTTATATGTTTTCTAAGTGCGGCTATCCTGATAGGCTGCAGTTCTATGCCGGATGTGCCTATGGTCACCGCGCCGACGCCCACGGCTTCCGGAGAAATTTTTCCTTCCTCTACCCCACCTACTGCGCCCCAGATCTTAAACGGCTGGCAAGAACGGGATGGACAGCGGTTTTTCTACTCAAACGACATTCCCCTGACAGGCTGGCAGGAACTGGACGGATCCTGGTATTACTTTACCGATTCCGGTGCTATGCATACCGGTTTTTTGGAATACGAGGGAAATACCTACTATTTTCTCTCCGACGGTACTATGGCAAAGGGCAGCATAGAAATCGATGGAAAATCCTATCATTTCTGCGCAGACGGCAAGCAGATCCTGCTGGTAAATCCTTGGTACAGTGTGCCGGAAGATCATCAGCCGGAACTGGTAGAGCTGGGACTGCAATATGCCGTAGAGGATATGTTTGTGGATGCCAGCTGCTTTGATGCGCTGGACGCTATGCTCAAAGAGTGCAACCGGGTATGCCCCTATGTGTGTGTGGTATCTGCTTACCGTACCCATGACCTGCAGACAAGGCTCTACGAGAATAAGATCCGGCGGGTCATGGCTGCCGAGGGCGTGGACCGGGAGCAAGCCGCGGTGCTGGCTGCCAAGGAAGTGGCGATCCCCGGCACCAGTGAGCATCAGCTGGGCCTGGCTGTGGATATCGTAGACACCCGCAGCTGGGATCTGGAGCCCATTCAGGCGCAGTTGCCTGCGCAGCAGTGGCTGATGGAAAATTCCTGGCGCTTCGGCTTCGTTCTGCGTTACCCTGCCGATAAGACTGATGTGACAGGCATCATTTATGAGCCCTGGCATTACCGATATGTGGGCAAGGAGCTGGCCTCTGAGCTTTTTGCTTCCGGCCTGACCCTGGAAGAGTACCTGCAAAACCTCACCGTCAGCAATGCCGTAGGGTGATCAATTGGTGTTTATCGTGCAGAGTAATCGTAGGGACGGCCAATGGCCGTCCGTCCAACAATTGCACCGCAATTGTTGGAATTTCCGCAGGAAATTAAACGATTATCGCCTTTCGGCGATGCAATTTTTACAAAATTGCCGGACGCCCAATGGGGAGCGACCCGACCGCCGCCGGTGGCGGAAAAAGGGAGGGGAGCGAGTGGCAGCGGTCGGCAAGATGCAAGCCCGCTTTGTCGGGCGTAGCATCTGCCGGGCACCG
>JAZUQE010000100.1:0-23551 GCA_045605575.1 Faecousia sp.
GGCTCCTATGTGGATAAGCTCTACACCACCTGCTACATCGAGTCCGAGACCGGCGTGGTCTGGGCTCCCAACGGCAGACTCTATATCGGCGAATAAGAATTCTACTTTTCCCAATCAAACGCAAAAGCCGGGCATCTTCGGATGCCCGGCTTTTTCAACGCTCTGGGGACTGATAGATCATTAGGACACAAGGAAGTTGTGCATAAAGCGTGTAACCATGATCTTTAAGGACGGTGGTGATTTCAGAAATGTTGGGTTCGCCGACGTTGATTACAACAAATTCGCTTTCCAGCAGATGATCCCGGGAGCAATACCCAAGATCGTAGAGGATTTCGCGCTGAGATAGCTGCGTCGTGTAGAATGTGGATGCACAAACGGATGCGTCATCCGGTATGCCCAAAAGTGTATCCCTTATTTGCTGATAGTGGCTTTGGTACTGGATGCTGTATCTGACATAACGGACTGCAACAGGGCAGACCAGCGTGAAAAAGAAGATGGAACAGGTTAGAATCATGGCTAAAAATCCCAGAAGTTTGGTTCTGTCACATTTCCAGTCTGCTACATTGGCACAGGTCAGATATAACAAAAGTGCAGTGGAACCAAACGTGTATTGAAAGAAGATATCGTGCTGGTAAAGATAATCCGGCATAAGATTTATTAACAGGTAGGGGATCAGCAGGATATAGCGTTCATAGCGCCTTGTAAAAAGAGGGATTCCCAGCAAAGGAAAAAGCGTTTGTGCCAAAAATGGCAGCTTATCTGCATCCAGACATTCGTACAGCGCTTTCATGGGACATAAAAGAACGGTTATGATTACCTGCGTCAGAGAAGAGGAACCTTTGGGTATAAAATTTTCGTAACGGTAGGACATGACACCATCGCCATACTGCGAAAGATAGGCAGTTACCAGAATGAACCAAATCACGGCAGCAGATAAGAGACAGATACCTGTTATCAGATCCTGTCTGCGTGTGCTGCGAGTATGAATGAAGGCATCGGCAGTCTGGTATGCCCCGATGATTGCTACATATACAGCCGCATCTTCTTTGACAGTGAGTGCGAGGATAGCTGTCAACGGTATTAGTAGGATCCGTCGGGCTTTCAAGGCGTACAGCAGCCATAGCAGCAGAGGAGTAAGAAAGCAGTTCTCATGGATATCGTATCCGGCACCGCCGGAAAGGGCCGGGTAAAGCAGCGCACAGATACATAAAAGCATCCGCAGGGGAGAGCTGAGACCGTATTGCTTGCCGATCAACCAAAGCGGGATCACAGAGGATGCGAGGACGGCAGCCTGCAGCACCTGCAATGTTGCGGGTGTCGGAAGGCAGATGTAAAATGGGAGCATCAGATAGTAAACGGGGGATACATGTACTGCAAAGTGAGACAGCAGTCCGTCACGCTCCAATGTAGTCAAAGGAGTACCTTTGGTGTGCATATAATAAAACATCTGGGAAAAGATGCCAAAATCGTAGGTTGGTGTACTGAAGCTGCAGACTCTGCTCACAGTCCAAAGGCTTATGAAGAGGAATAGCAGTAAAGTAAAAAACAGTGTGATCCAGACAAATATTCTTTTATCAGATTGCGTATTGGGTATGGGTTCCGGGCTATCATTCCAGCCGTAAATACGAAAGAAGACCAAATGGAGGACAATGAACGTACAACCACCAAGGAAGGCCCACTGAAAGGAACTGTGCAGCGCTGAAATCGCCAGAACGGTAAAAGCAGTAAGCAGCATCGTGCGCATATGTTTATGCTCGCAGAATAAGTAAGAAAGTCCACTTGTGCAGCATAAAAGGCAGCAAGTGCACACGATCATTCTGACAATAGACATGGATGTCAGAAGGTTCAATGTGTCCAGACTGCGCAGCGAAGCAGGCAGCAGCAGATATTCGATCACGGCGGCAAAAAGCCAGGAAAGAACCAGATTTCGAAACCAGTCAGATGGTTTCAGTCTTCGTTTTCGTGTCAGCATAAAAAGCACCCCCTGTACGGATATCGTACAAGGGGTGTCTTTCAAAATGGGCGATCTAAATCTTACAAGATCCTTTCAGTTTTCGGAAGCTCTAAAATCGCGCTGAACTGATCTCCGTCTACATGCACCAGAAAGCGTCCGCCAACAGACTCTGTGTAGGTTTGTGCAATGGCAAGTCCCAGACCGCTTCCCTTGGTGGAGCGCGCTTTATCGCCGCGGGCAAAGCGCTGCAGGATCTCTTCAGCTTGAAAGTCCATTTCATAGGAGGAGGTATTGATCAAGCGTACCCGATAAAAAGTATCTGTATTCCTTACTTCTACATAGATCCGGGTGCCGGACAGGGCATATTTGATGGCATTGCCCAGCAAATTGGCAAATACTTGGTGGATTCTTGTACCGTCTGTGACCACGGGTGCTGCATCACAATCATAGGCCCTGCGAACAGTCAGCCCTGCTTGCGTGAGTTGGTCATCAAAAAGCCCTATTGTTTGCTCCAGCAGACGTATCAGATCAAGACTCTCCATCTTACTTTTGGATGCTCCGCTGGATACCTTTGTTAACTCAAATAGCGAATCCACCAGATCGTTCATATACGCAGCCTTTTGCCGCAGGCGCTGGATCTGCTGATTTCCCTCAGGTGACAGGTTCTCTTGCATGAGCAATTCGCTGTAGCCGAGAATGGATGTAAGGGGAGTTCGCAGATCATGGGAGACATTGGCGATTAGTTCTACTTTAAAACGCTCGCTGGTAATTGCTGCTTGCACAGCATCCTTGTGCGCTGCCTGAATATCCAGCAGTAATGACTCCGTATCTGCAAAAGAACCGGCATGGATGGTGATAGGCTTGCCTTGGCGGAAATTCTCTAACTGCTTGCGAAAATGCAGCAGATCAGCGCCATATTTCCAGATACAGCATATATTCAGCGCTATGCAGAAAAGAAGGCAACCCAGTGTCAGGATAAGCGTGCGAGCAGGGGTAAGGAGTAAAAGACAAACTAGGCATACGGTTAGAAATATTGTCCATGCGGTCATTAGCAGCAAAGCGTACTGAGGCGCAGAAAAGCGGTTTGACAAGCGCTGGATACTGCACCAAGAAAGTGAAAAACGCGCCAGGAGCCAGCCCCAAAGCTCTCTGAGGATAAAAAGAACAAGAAGCGTGATCAGTGCGTATAGCCAAATACCATTGTGTAGGATACTGGTTTGAAGGTTTGCCCGAATCAGTCCAATCGGCGCGAGGATCAAGACAGCCCCATCTGGTCCAAGCAGTGGTTCGGTTTGCCGCAGTGCGAACACACCGACTGCCGCGAAGATTACTCCCAGAAAGCTGAGAAGAAAGCCAAGCTTTTTTGCGTTGGGGTAACGTTCTGTAGAGTTGCCGGTATTGAGATCACTAGAAGACATGGTGGGAGTAGAAGCAGGCTCTGTATTTCGATAAGAAGGGACAGTGACACCGAGAAAGGCCTCAAGCGTGGGAGCTGTCGTGTTCAGAACTTCGTTACTGACGTTGGTTGTAGAAATCGGATTACTTTCTGCAATGCCAGTTATCAGCATTTGGCCCACTGTCCAACTGGCTGCTGCAAGCAGCAAAAAAACAACTGCAAGGATATTACGGCGCTTCAAAGACATATCCGATCCCCCATACCACTTTCAGATATTCCGGTTTTTTAGGATTGAACTCCAGCTTTTCACGGATCCTGCTGATATGTACCATGACAGTGTTTTCTACGGCGTAAGCATCGCTGTTCCATACCCGCTCATAGATCTCTTCCGCAGAAAAAACACGCCCTGGATTTGACATGAGAAGATGCAGCAGCTTATATTCGGTCGCTGTAAGACGGACATATTCGCCTCTGACAAGTAACTGCTTTTTGGATGTATCCAGTGTCACAGCACCGATGCATAGCTGATCGGGCGCTGAAGACTCCCGAATAGAACCAAGGTCGGCATAACGCCTTAATAGGGCACGAACTCTGGCAAGCAGCTCCTGCTGATAGAAGGGTTTGATCAGGTAATCGTCAGCCCCGGCCTCCAGGCCCAGGACACGATCTGAGCCTTCAGCTTTCGCAGAAAGCATCAAGATCGGAATGTTGCTGCATTGCCGGATCCGCATGGTAGCCAGGATGCCGTTACACTGAGGCATCATCACATCCATAATAATAAGATGCAGACGTCTGGTTTCCACGATTTTACAAGCTTCCTCACCGTTGGAAGCAGTCAGGACACAGTAACCGGCTTGGGTCAGAATAGTTTGGATGAGTTGGACGATAGACGGATCGTCATCCACTGCCAAAATGCAAAATTGTTGTTCCATGAGTTCTCCTTAGAAAATGTGCGCCGATCGCTCGGCGCACATAACAGATATCAATGCTTCGTCAAATCAACGGCCGGGGTCCTGCACAGCAAGAGCATCGAACAGACCTTTATACAGATCTGCCTTGTTTTCCAAGCGGCTGCCAGTTACCAGAATGCGGCCCTGGCGAACGTATTCATCGGTAAATTGCGTGTAAGTTTTGCCGTCAAAGCTGAAGCTTAAGTAGTATTTGAAGCCGGCATTCTTCAAAAGCTGGTAACTCTCTGAGGTGTAGTCCTTGATCTCGCTTTCTTTAGCATAGACCAGCATATCTACATCGCCCAACAGAGGTGCGACTTCCTTTTTCCACCGAGCCAGATCGTTTTCAATGTTTTCCAGCTTTACCTCACCGTAAGCCAGGTTGGCATAAGTATAGCAGGCGATGGTATAGCCGTCTTCACGCAGTGCATCAATAATGGCAGGAACCTCAGCCAGCTGCTGATCATAGTAATCCTTACCGATCTTATCTGCGGTTTCGGGGTCGGTACGGTAGCCAAAAAGTCCGTCATAACCGCTGACAGCCAGAATAGCCTTTGCGCCTTGGTAGGAGAAGTCCGGGTGAGACTTGATGAAGGTGTTCAGCAGGGGAACCAGGTCATAGGCACCGGTTACAACATTGCCAGAGCCGTCCACCATTTCGCAGGTAATCTCACCATTGTTATCCAGCACCAGACGGCTGGCAAAACCGGAACCGTTCTTGTCAGGAAGTCCGTCATCGTTGCCGTCTACCATGTAGGTATTGTAGTTGACGTGGGTCTGAGTCAGAATCAACGGTTTTTTACCTTCAGGCAGATAAATGGTAGCAGGGGCGTAGGTTACCGTTCCATCGGCGCCCACGGTAGTCTGCACGATATCATCCCAGTTTACAAGGACAAAGTTGTTTTCGTACAGCTGCGTCAAAATGGCGGTGCATTCACTCACCGTAATAAAGTTTCTGCGGAAAGAATTGCCATTATCCGCATCCTTAAAGGCGCGATTCGGGTCAGCGATCAGAACATGGAAGGAAAGATTCACAACACTGTTCGGATCCGACCAGGGAACCAGAGCATCCTTCTCCGCAAGATAGCGCGCCCGGGCGATGGAAAGATCCGCAAAGTCATTCACGTTGCCGGAGAAGCTGTCCAGCAGCGCCACGGCTTTGTCATAATCATAACCGGCAGCCAGACGGTTCGCTTCGGCCAGAAGCTTAGCAGCTTCCTGCTCCAGTGCCTGTGCAGCGGCTGCGGCAGACTGCTCGGCGGCAATGCTGGCAAGGCGCTCTTCTTCCCGGCGTTGGCTGCTGCGCTGAATGGAGCCAATGGCAAAAATAATAAACAGGATAATGACAAGTAAAACAGCGATCGGGATCAAATAGGTCTGTAAGAAGACACGCTTGGGATCGCGTCTTCTGCGGCGGGGATTGGGGGTACGTGGCGTTCCGTTCGGGGTCGTTTCCATGACGGTTCCTGCCTTTCTCTGTATAGTTATAATCATTGTAACGCATTATGACAAAAAATGCAAGTAAAAAGCCGGATAGCATGGGCTATCCGGCGAAAAAACTCAAAAAGTTTAAATATAGCGAATGGATATCTCTCCGAAGTTGGCATGTGCCTTGACGGCGATGATGCCCTTACATTCCGAATCCGGATGGCCGGAGGTGGAGACTTCAGCAAAAGCGGTGGAACTGGAAGGCCGTACCGTATACTGCTTGGGAACCAGCAGGGTCAACTCACCGAAACTGCAGCTGGCATCGATCAAGCAGCTCTCGCTGACCTGCTGCACGCCGGAAAGATCTACGGTGTAGTCACCAAAACTGGTGCTGATCTTGCCGCCGGACAGGCAGGGGAGCGAGACAAACTGCTCTGCTTCCCCGAAGCTGGCGTTATATTCGAAACGGTTGCCTTTGATCTCAAAGTCATTCTTCATTTTGCCGGAATTGTCTTTATGGAATACCCGGAACTGTGGTTTATGGGGCTTTTTCAGCGCATCTGCAAGCAAGCTGAAACCAAAAAGTAAGATCAGTGCAGGGAAGACAAACTCGCCGCCCAGCTGGAATGGCAAAACATTCCAGTTGTCCAGCAAAAAGTAAGTACCGAATAAAAGACAGCCTAGTTGGAAGAAAGAGAATTTGGATACCAGGCCGAAGATACCAAAGGTTACCAGCGCGGAAGGCCAAAGGATCGACCAGAAGGAAATATCCACATTCCAAAGCTTTGCCGCGAACAGCTGGAGACCAAGGGCGCAGATGAAGATAGCAAAGCTAAGTGCGCCTTTCTTGCCGCTGTTGTAGCTTAATTCAAAGTTTCCGTTCTGGACATGGATGCCGTCGGAATCGGAGTCCTCATGTTCCGTTACTACCTCCGCTTCGTGAACTTTTTCCTCCGGTGCACTGCCCAGAAGCTGGTCTGCGGTAATGCCGAAAATTGACGCGAGCTTCGGCAGCATGGCGATATCCGGGCAGGACTGATCATTTTCCCACTTGCTGACAGCCTGCGCTGTTACACCGAGCTGCTCTGCAAGCTGATCTTGTGTCAATTTTAATTTCTTTCGATGCTGCATAATGCGTTTTCCAAGAGTTTGTTCCATGGAAGTGACCTCCTTGCTGTATTTGTCTATATCATGCCACAAAATGAAGAAAAAAGCTATCAATTATTCGTTAATTTGCGAAGAAATTGCATTCAACCATAGGTTGCTGAGCTTACAACTAATGGTTGAATGTGTTTTATCTTGCTTTTACTGTGATATTGCGGTATAATCCATGCATGATATATTGGAGGCGTTACTATGGAGAAAATTACAAGCTTTACCATTGATCATCTTCGCTTGCTCCCTGGTCTATATGTGTCCCGAAAGGATAGGGTAGGACATGAGACCGTAACAACCTTTGACCTGAGAATGACAAAACCAAATGACGAGCCGGTTATGAATACAGCGGAAATGCACACAATTGAGCATTTGGCCGCAACGTATTTGCGAAATGACCCTCTTTGGAAGGCGCAGGTTCTGTACTTTGGACCCATGGGCTGCAGGACTGGTTTTTATTTGCTGATGTCTGGTGATCATGACAGCAAGGATGTGCTTCCTCTCGTCACGGACTGCTTCCGCTTTGTCCGCGACTTTGAGGGTGCTGTTCCCGGTGCCAGTGCAAAGGATTGTGGAAACTACCTGGACATGAATCTTCCTATGGCTAAGTACCTGGCAAAACGCTACGTGGATTTGCTGGAACATGTGCAGAAGGAAAATCTGGTCTATCCGGAATGAGGGGGATAAGAATATGAAGTTGGGTATTATCGGAGCTATGGATGTGGAAGTGGCTGCATTGAAGGAAAAGATGAAAGATGTCCGTATTTCGGTGCATGCTAGAATGGAGTATTTTGAGGGTATTTTAGAAGGCTTGCCGGTCGTTGTGGTGCAGTGCGGCGTTGGAAAGGTCAATGCTGCTATGTGTGCGCAGATCCTGTGCAGCTTGTTTGGTGTGACCCACATCGTCAATACGGGCATAGCGGGCTCTTTGAACACGCAGTTGGATATTGCGGATCTGGTGATCAGCCGGGATGCCATCCATCATGACTTTGACCTTCACTTCTGGGGACGTCCGATCGGGCAGGTGCCTGGCATGGATGTGACCGCTTTCCCGGCAGATCCCGGCCTGGTGGATGCTGCCTTTGCGGCTGCAGAGTCTGTCAATCCCGGCCATACTCACATTGGCACAGTAGCCAGTGGTGATCAGTTTATTTGTTCGACAGCGCAGAAGGAGAAGATCATCGAAGATACCGGAGCATTGTGTGCGGAGATGGAGGGAGCATCCATTGCCCACACAGCTTACCGCAACGGGATCCCCTTTGTGATCATCCGGGCAATTTCTGATAAAGCCGATGACAGTGCGGAAATGGACTACCCAACATTTGAGGCCCTGGCCGCGCAGCGCTGCGCGGCAGTGGTCCTGGCTTTGGCAAAGCAGCTGAAAGCATAAAAATTCAGCCGGTGGACGAAAGCGTTGTGTCCCTAGCGGAGAATCATATTAAGCAACTGGCAGATCGTTTTGATCTGCTAGTTTTCGTATCTAAGTGGGTCTGGGCAATTGCCCGGATCAATGCATTCGTGGACAGACGGATGCGCTGCTTGCCATGCGCTTATCGTAGGGCGGGGGCTTGCTCCCGCCGAAAGCCTTCACTCTAGAATGTTGAAAACATATGGTACCCGTAATATAATCGATTTGAAAGCTTAAATTTAGACCATTTCTCCCTATGCAATGAATCGTTGCTTGATTTTACACTATAGCACTGATACATTAATGGCGAGGTGATTATTATGAGTGAAGTAGCTAACAGCATAAAAAAGCTCCGTCAAGAAAAGCAACTATCACAAGAATTACTGGCAGAACAACTCCATGTAACACGCCAGGCAGTATCAAACTGGGAAAATGGGAAAACGCAGCCTGATGTCGATACACTCACAAAGTTGGCAACAGTTTTTGACGTTTCTGTTGAGCGCATTATCTACGGCAAGGGAAAACCCCATTTCCAGTTTGCGATTAAGATTGATCTCATAAAGGGTGTCCAAGATGCTGTCAGCCTTGGAGCAATTCTCGCAGTGGTTATCTCCTATGTCAAATGGGGATCCATCGGCTGGGCGATTTTCCATGGTATATTAAACTGGTTCTATGTGATATATTACATCATAAAATATTGACAAATATAATTTGCTGAACAAATTACCGCAGCATCCATCGTGGGTGCTGCGGTTGTTTGTTGGGTTAGCGGCGGGAGCAAGCCCCCGCCCCACAACATATGAATTACATTTCTCCGTCAGGAACACGAAGCGAATGACCACCGGCTGTTTTCTTGCGGTATCAGAGAACGTGCAATGCGATCAGAACCTGCAGCACTACGAAAGCTGCATAGATCGTCAGCAAGGCGGCACCCTGCCAACGGAACAGCTTCTTCTTGAGCAAGGCGGGCAGCGTCATGATGGCCATGACACCGACCATGACAGGAATTTCCAGAACAAGGGAAGTGTTTCTGCCGAAGATCTGGCTTCCCTCGGGGACCTGGAAGGGGGAAAGGGTAACGGCTACACCGGACACCAGTACCAAATTGAAGATGTTGGCGCCGATGATGTTGCCCAGAGACAATGCGCCGTGTCCCTTGGCCAGGGCGGTGATCGCCGTGACCAGCTCAGGCAAGCTGGTGCACAGGGCTACGATAGTTACACCAACTACTTCGGTGGGGATACCTGCCATGGTAGCCAAAGAAACAGAGGAACCTTCCAGCATATCAGCACCCACGGCGATCAGAGCTGCGCTGGCGATCAGCACGATCACATCCATAAGCAGGGTACCCTCGGACTTTGCATCCTCATCTTCTGCATGCTCGTCGGCTTCCACGGGATTTTTGAAACCCTGACGAATGGTTAGCACCATATACACAGCAAAGACCAGCAGCATCACGATACCCAGCCAGCGGTCAAAGCTGCCAAAGATATAGGCAGCAACCAGATAGATGGCAGCGGAAAGGAAGAAGAACAGAACGGGCATGGTGATCGCTTTGCGGTTCACAGGAGCAGGACGGATAGCAATGGTCAGAGCTGCAATCAAGGAGGTGTTGCAAATGATGGAGCCAATCGCGTTGCCATAAGCAATCGCACCGTTCTGAT
The DNA here is from genome assembly GCA_045605575.1 of Faecousia sp. Taxonomy (GTDB): domain Bacteria; phylum Bacillota; class Clostridia; order Oscillospirales; family Oscillospiraceae; genus Faecousia. The sequence continues at coordinate 9,956 of JAZUQE010000100.1, forward strand.
TCATGGCAGCGGTAGCGGAAACCATGACCTCGGGCAGGGTGGTGCCAATGGATACTACCGTTGCACCGATGATGATTTCGGGAACACGGAAACGCTTGGCGATACCGGTAGCGCTGTCAACAAACCAGTCACCGCCCTTGATCAGCAGGACCAGGCCGACGGCAAATAGCGCCAGAGAACCCCAAAGGGTATCCGTTAAACCGTTATACCAGGAAAAAAATGCATCAAACATTGCGGAAAACTCCTTAATACCTAAGATTTAGCAAAGAAAAGTCTAACATATTTACACGATAAAGTCAACACTTTCCATTGCTGACAATGAAAAGGACGGCGGATGACCGCCGTCCATATCTTACCGCTTGATCGCGTATTCTACCGGGGAGTTGGCAGGCAGCTCCAAAAGTTCCGGGTGGGCCAAGAGCTCCTTGACCAGTGCAACTGTACCGGAATAATAGTAGCCGTCAGCGATCCGCTCATCCAGGGTAATTCCCAGCGGCACAACTTCACGGCAGCGGCCATCGCCGTTGGCATCATACTCTTTCTTGAAGTATTTCTTGCCAACTACGATAAAGCAGGAATTGGTGCCCCAGTTGACCAGATGATGATAGCCGCATTCCAGACCGATGGAGCCAAGATTCGACAGGAATACTGCTGCATGGTTGGGGTCTGTGGCGATCATATCCTTGGGGGCCAGACCAAACTTATCCAGCCAACGAACAAATTTTACTACACTTACTACCAGCCAGTGGGGGAGCTTGGTAACCAGGTCCATGGCACCGGTAGAGGCGTCAGTCTCATGGCGTGCTACATGGATGGCCTTCATGATCTTGGCGTGGTAAGTATCGATGGTGTCCTCGGGGCCATACTCAAAGAGGGCAAGACCCTCTTCAGCGCGGTCATCAAACTGCTTTTTAACGGTGAAAGCAACGGTGACCTTGTGGCGCTGGTAGATCTTGTGATTACAAACGAATCGATTCATCTTAGGCCGCAGGATAAAGGCCTTACCAATAGCAGCGCTGATCAGATGAAAGAAGGTATAACGGTCTGCCTTAGACAAGCCTTCGTTCTTCTTTTCCAGATAGGCTTCCAGAGGAGCCATGTCAATATCGACGCTGATGTAGGCTTCGTTGTCAGCGCGGTTGGGCATCAATGTGGGCATGATCTGATTCATTGCGGGCAGATCTCTGAGCCAAACAGCGTCCCAGCGATCACCACGTTTTTTCTTTGCCATAGAGAATCCCTCCTAACATGGGTCAATTGTAACAGAATCCGACTTTCTTTGCAATGCTTTTATCATAATTTCTGATTCTTGATTTTTATTTTTTACATGATAGAATAGAATCCATAGAAAGGATAGAAAGGGGTACAAACCATGAATATTGTAAACATTCTGCAAGAGATGACTTTTGAAGAAAAATGCACGATTCTGACCGGCAGTGCTGCGCTGTCTACGGCGGCTTTGCCCAGGTTAGGGATCCCCTCGGTCAATCTGTCCGATGGACCGCATGGTGTGCGTCGCTTGATCGGCCATCCCAGATTCCCTCAGGAATGCAATATTTCCGGTGGCGATACGGCCCTGCCGACCGCTTCGGCGGTGGGTGCGTCCTGGAGCGAGGATGTGGCCTATCTTGCTGGCCAGACGATTGCCCGGGATTGCTGGCAGGAAGACATTCAGATGCTGCTGTCTCCTGGCACCAATATGAAGCGCACTCCGCACTGCGGGCGGAATTTTGAGTATTATTCCGAAGATCCCTATCATTCCGGTATGCTGGCTGCCGCTTTTATCAATGGCGTGCAGAGCGAGGGTATTGGAACCAGTCTGAAGCATTTTGCTGTAAACAGCCAGGAAATCAAGCGCGGTACGATCAATGCGGAAGTAGATGAACGTACCCTGCGGGAGTACTATCTTAAGCCCTTTGAAGTGACACTTCAGCATAGTGATCCTACCAGTGTGATGTGCGCGTATAATAAGCTGGGCGGCATCTGGTGTTCGGAGCACGCCTGGCTGCTGACCCAGATTCTGAAGGAAGAGTGGGGCTACGACGGAATGGTGATCTCCGACTGGGGCGCAGTCCACAATATCTCTCGGGCATTAAAGGCCGGATTGGATCTGCAGATGCCGAAAAACGTGAATATTGAAAAACAGCTGCGCTGGGGTCTGGAACACGGCATCCTTACCCAGGCGGATATTGACCGTGCTGTGAGAAAGGTCCTTGCGTGGATCGACAAGTTTCAGACGATGCAAAGTGAGCATGTTGCGGAAGAACGGGTCTACGACCGGAACAAACAGCATCAGGCTGCTTACGAGGCAGCTTGCGAGTGTATTACCTTGCTTCGCAACGAAAGAGAGATCCTGCCCTTGAGCGCTGAAAAGTATAAAAAGGTGGCGATCATTGGCAAATGCGCGGAAATGAGCGTGATCATGGGCGGGGGAAGTTCCAAGGTTACTGTGGAAGCCGGATCCATTGATCATCCGCTTCGGTTCTTGACGGAGCATGCCAAGGGCATGGAACTGGATTTCATTTCCCTGGAAGATATTCTTCAGTCGGAAGCCGGCATGTACAAAATGGAGCAGATCGGACCGCAGTATGATGCTGTTGTATACTTTGTGGGAGATGCCTACGGTCCGGATGTGGAGACGGAAAGCTTTGACAGAGATAATCTGTACTTCCCCAATTATATCAATGCGGTGATCAATGCGGGAATGGAGAGCAATCCCAATTTCGTCCTGGTCCTGCAGACAGGCGGTGCTATTTTGCCCAGACGGTGGGAGAACGTGCCTGCTCTTGTCCAGATGTGGTACGCCGGAGAAGCCGGCGGCCGTGCGATTGCAGACGTGCTGTTCGGTAAGGTAAATCCGTCCGGCAAGCTATCTGAGACCTTCCCCTTGGTGGATAGGCAGGATCTGGATTATCCCGGCGACGGGACCAAGTTGCGTTATCTGGAGAAGTATGAAGCCGGTTACCGCTATTACGACAAGCATCCCCAGGAGATCTGGTTCCCCTTTGGACATGGCTTGAGCTACACCAGCTTTGCATATGCGGGCCTGGAATTGTCTGAGAATGATTTCGATAGACCGGAATTTGAATTGGAAGTATCCTTTACTTTGCGAAATACCGGCAAAATGGACGGTAAAGAAGTGGTTCAGCTGTATGTTGCGCCCGTTGACAGCATCGTTGACCGCCCGGTTCAGGAATTGAAAAAATTCGCAAAGGTGGCACTAAAGGCAGGGGAAAGCAGTGTGGTTCGTTTCAAACTGGATCATACGGATTTTGCCTACTACAATCCTTTCCTGTATAATTGGCACGTGGAGTCCGGCCGTTACCGGATCCTGATCTCTTCTTCCAGTGCGAAGCAGGAATTGTCTGAAACGGTTCATATCCGCTACCTTGAGGATTACACCATAGACAGCGTAGATTCTTCCATGGTTCTGTAATACGTGAAAAGCCCGCCGGGACACCGGCGGGCTTATTATGCTATGGAAGGGAAGATCAGCCGGCACTGACTACTGTGTAAGGAACAGACATACTGGAAGGTCCTTCTATCTCAAAACTACCGTTGAAGATGTTGGAAAGCAAGGTTGCTACATTCATGGCGATGGCGTCGTAGTCTTCCAGCGCAGTACCGGCGATGCGGCCGTTACCGATGATATTGGAGGTCGTGCAGATCAAAGCATCCAGTTTGCTCTCTTCGACTGTTCTCAGATCCAGCAGGTACTGCATGGATTTGAAATACTCCTGCACATTATCGTCTGTGTGCCCACCTGCGGGACGACCGGACAGAACAAGCGCCTTGTAGTCTGCGGTGTCGCCTACGGTGTAGATCGGTGTCAGATGGGTCTTGAGACGGTCCTTGTTGTAGCCCTTAGCCTGCAGGGCTACGAGCAGCTCCTGGGCGGTCGCATCGTTATCGGTGATGATCAGATCCACAGGTGCCTTTTCTTCGGTGTAAGCGGCGGCCAGAACCTCAAGGGATTCGGCAGCATAGGCTTCCATCGGTGCCAGGGACTTTTCAGCAAGTGCGGCATTGATGGCGTCAACCGTAGCGGCTGCTTCGCCGAATACGGCGTAAGTGATCTTTTGGTCACCGTTACGGTCGGCATCCTTCTGCAGGGCATTCTTCTTGGCATCGACCAGTGCTTCCATGATCTGCTTACTCTGAACCTGCGGCAGGGAACTAGTATCCGTGTAGACATTCATATACTTTCCGGAAGCATTTACGTTGCAGTGGAAGAAAATTACGGGAACATTCTTTGCGTTGGCAGCGTCTATGATCTCCTGTGCGGCGGCAGGATCCACCAGCTCCACAACCAGAGCAGCGCAGCCTGCATTCAGAGCATCAAGGGCCTGCTGGGTCTGAGTCACCTGGTCACCGTTGGCACCGTAATGCTTGTAGGAGATGTTTACAATGTACATGGCCCGTTCCATGGAGTTGATGAGGCTGTTGGGAACCTTTACGACACCGTCACCGCTCCAAAGAATGGCGACATCACTACCGTTAACAGTACCGCAGGCAGTAAAGCTCATAACCATGACAGCAGCCAGCAGGAATGCGATCAGTTTTTTCATAAACTATATATCCTCCTTGTAAGTTTTCGGAAACTTACTGCTAAGCAGCGTGCCGTTCGGCCAGCTCGGCGTTCATTTTTTCCAGGGTCTTCTTGTCCAGGTTGTAGATCAATGCCAGGCCGACAAACTGCAGAACAGCGCTGACCAAGTAAAGAATGGCTACCAGATAGCGCATATTCAGCGCAACACTGAACAGCTGGTTGCCTCCGTTGACCTCGGAGTAGCCAAGGGCAGCCATGATGACCAGTGCAAGAGAAGGTCCAAGGCCCTGTGCCAGCTTACGGAAGAAGCTATGCAGAGAATACACGGTGCCTTCCTCGCGGGAACCGTTCTTCCACTCGTTGTAGTCGATGGCATCACCCATCATGGACCAGGAAACGGTGGAGTAGATGCCCATGCCCAGAGAGTTGAGCAGCTGGCAAACAACATAGATCAAGATGCCGCTCATGTCGGGACTGATGCGGGCAAAGGTCATGATCAGGCATGCAACGATGGAGCAAAGAGCGCCGATGGTTGCAAGCTCCTTCTTTCCGTACTTAACGACCATCTTACGTGCCAGGGGAGTGAACAGGACGATGGGGATCATGGCAAACATGGAGACGATACCGGAGATAGAAACATTCTTGAAGTAGGACTGGAACATGACAGTTACGGCAGTGGTGGCACCCTGCATGCCCAGGAACATACCCATAGCAGCAACGGTAGCACCCACTGCGGGACGGTTCTTAACAAAGTTCCCCATAGCCTTCAGCAGGTTAAACTTGGGCTGATCTTCATTGCACTGCACCTTCTCGCTGACGCGGATCGTGGTGTTGCGGATCATAAACTGGAATGCAACAAAGCCCAGAACGCCCATCAGCAGGGCAACAAGGAATACGCGCTCGCCGAGGATGTTGTTGTTCTCATCGTAGATCAGCATGGGCAGGACCACCATGGGAACCATGTTGCCGATCATGGAGCCGACGGAGCGCCATGCAGACAGGGAAGCACGGTCGGCAGGGTCGCTGGAGATCAGACTCAGCAGGCTGCCGTAGGGGACATTTGCGATGGTGTAGAAGGCGTCCCACAGGATGTAGCCACAAACAAACACGATGGCTTTGATCACATCGGTAGCATCCTTAAACCAAGGGATAAAGCATGCAGAACCGGCTACCAGCAGACCTACGGAACCCAGCCACACATAGGCCAGAAACTTACCGCGCTTGTAAGTCTCGCGCTTGTCGCGGTCGATGATAGATCCGATCAGCGGATCGTTGACGGCGTCCCAGATCTGAACCAGGATCAGCAGGCCTGCGTACAGCAGAGAAGGCATCTGCATAAACTGAGTCCAGAAGATAGCCATCGTGCCCTTTAGGGCAAAGCTCATATTGCAGCCGAAGTCACCGGCTGCATAGGCGAGGCTGTCGCGCATGCCGAATTTGCGATAGCCTTTTTCGTCCAATTGGACATTTTTAGCCATGTTGTTTCCTCCTTAGATGTATGGGAAAGGGGGTATATTTCCCAATAAGTCAAATTATATTATACTGGATGGGCAAATTATAAAATAGGGCCAAAAATGCGTTTCTGTGACATCAGATGCAAATTTCTACAGGCCTGTTTTTAGACAATTTATACAAAAGACTTGATAATTTGATCTTTATGATATACTATATTTACGAGGCAATATAGGGAGTGAAGCGTATGTACAAGCTATGTAAAACCGAGCAGTCTGCATCCCGCCAGCGAATGCTGGAGGAAGGCTTGCTTGACATTATGGGGAGCAGGCGTTATGAGGAAATCACTGTAAGCGACCTTTGTCAGTATCTGCAGATTCCCAGAAAGTCCTTCTATCGCTATTTCTCCAGCAAAGATGGTGCGCTTCATGCTTTGATCGACCATACCTTGATGGAGTTTCAGTACGCTGCTGTTAACGGTAAAGGGATCAAGCGCACACTTCAAGGCGATCTGGAGGGCTTTTTCCGTTTTTGGGTTGCGCACAGGCGTATTCTGGATGCGGTGTCCCGCAGCGGACTTTTTGGGGTTCTGATCGAACGGGCGATTTCTTACGCCTTGTCCGAGGAAGTGTTCCCGTCGAGATTCCTGCCCGGTGAAAACCGTGAAGTCCAGAACCAGGTCGTAGCATTCAGCGTTTGCGGACTGATGTCTATGATGCTTCAGTGGCATCACAGAGCATACTCAGATCCGATCCCGGAAATGGCAATGATCGCTGTCAGATTGCTGACACAACCGCTGTTTTCCAATACGGAAAATCTGCTATAAATCAGGAAATGTTCATGTGATTCGCCTGGCTTTGTTATTTTCGTGCAAAACTGGGCGACTTTTTTGGTGACCCATGTCACAAATGCGGGATTTTGTCACTTTCGGGAAAACAAAACCTCTATTATAATAGGGATGCAGGAGTAAACCTCGATTTTTACGGTAAGGAGTGTGGGTTCTATGGGCAAATTTGTGAAACTGGACTGTGAAGGCCTACGGGCGCTTCGCAAGATCGACAAGCGGTTGGTTTCTTATAATGTGGAGATGACAGAGGTCACCGGTGGTACCTTCTGGAAGGCGTATTCGGAGGCACAGGTTGACGGCACAGAGGATTTCCATGTCATCAAAGACTGGTCAAACATGGGAAATCTGCAGCAGTGGTACGATCCAATTGACACCACAAATCCTCGCTTGATCAAGCTGGCGAAGGAACTGGGAACTGCTTGGGTTCGTGTGTCCGGTACCTGGGCCAATAAGACTTATTATGATTTTGAGGGTAAGTATGCAGATGGTACAGTGCCGGAGGGATTCCAGAATGTGCTGACCAAACAGCAGTGGCTGAACCTGCTGGATTTTGTCCGAGCCATTGACGGTAAGCTGCTGGTTTCTATCGCGAATTGCCCCGGAATCCACGCAGCGGATGAGCCGATGCCCTTTCACCAGGCAGAGCTGCTGTTTAAGACTTCTAAAGAATACGGTGTGCCGATCTCTGCGGCTGAATTCACCAACGAGCCGAACTTGATCGCCCTTTCTGGCCTTCCCAAGGGTTATACCGCAGCAGACCATGCAAGAGACCACGATCTGTTTGGCGCATGGCTGCGGAAGAATTATCCGGAATGTCTATTCGTAGGTCCCTGCACAGTAGGGGATATCAATCTTTTCGGTTCCCTGGAGGGCGCTGGCGGCGGTATGGCAGCCGGCTTCCAGATGGTAACTACAGAGCAACTGCTGGGAGATTACAAGACTCCTATGGATGTATTCAGTTACCATTATTACAACGGTGTTTCGGAGCGCGGTGCGGCCATGGGCGGCCATTGGCCCTATGAGGCGTGTCTGAGTGAGCAGTACCTGGCAGTGGCAGCAAACTGCGCCCGTCAGTATGTGGCACGGCGCGACCGATATGTGCCCGGTGGCCAGATGTGGGTCACAGAGTCCGGCGATGCGGGCTGCGGCGGCAATACCTGGGCATCTACCTATGCTGATGTTCCCAGAACACTTAATGAACTGGGTGAGTTTTGCACTGTCACAGACGGCGTGATCTTCCATAATACCTTGGCTTCTTCCGACTATGGCTATCTGAAGCATGGGACCTTCCTGCCGAGGCCCAATTATTTTGCGGTCCTGCTGTGGAACCGATTGGTTGGTGAGACTGTGTACGATACTGGAATCGTCAACGAAGAAGGTAAGCATGTATATTGCCACTCCCGCAAGGACGGCAAGGAAGGCTTTGTCTGGCTGGTGATCAACAATGCCAAGGAAACTACCACTGTGGAGCTTCCTAAGGCTGGTCATGCTTATGTTCTTACCGGAAATGGCAAGCTGCGCAGCCGCACCATGCTGCTGAACGGCTGTGAGCTGGTTCTGGGAGAGAATGATGAGCTGCCTTGCCTGTGCGGTAAGGATGTTGAGGCCGGCATTGTGGAGCTTCCCGCAGGTGCCTGCGCATTCTTCGTGCTGTAATATGTTTCTATAAAAGATCCCCTGTCTCTGCAAATGGTTGAGACAGGGGATCTTTTAAATTCGATTTCTTACACGGTGTTGCTTCCGATCTTTGCTTGATAGAAATGGGTGATATTCAGATCCTCCGGCATATCCAATCCATGGGAGCCCACATTGCCGTCGATCTCGTGGCAGCCGTGGTCCATGGCAAAGCCCATTAGGGTGCGGTGCGTCTTCCAATGCTCACTGATCAAGGCGTCAAACATGGCATATGCTTGGATATTGATCCGAAGCTCACCAAGAGCATGGATGCTTTCCGGACCGTAACGGTGCATGATCGTATCGTAATTGCCGTTATAGAGGACGATCACATCGTAATTGTCTGCAAGGATCAGTTCCGCAGTCTTGGCGTTAGCTTCTGCAATATCGGGGTAATTGAAGTAATCCATATCCCGCTCCAGATAGATCTTGCTCATGGAGCACACATCGGTGGTAACCAGTGCGATCCGTTTACCTGCACGGATGAGCGCGTCAAAAAGTGTATCGATTTTGATCACAGGCTTTGTGTAAGAACGGATACCGTGTACCTCGGGCTGGGCACCGGTATAGAAAGTGCCAAAGCAAACAGGGGTTACAGAAGGCATGACTGTCCGCAGCTGCAGCTGCAGATCGGTAACGGAAGTCAATTCCCGAAAGAGATCCGGATATTTTTCGAAGATCCACTGGGCAATAGCGTCCGGATTGTACAGAAACAGTCTGTCTGCTTTCTTGCCTGCAAAAGCATGGTCAATATATGCTGTCAGTTCGGGATTTGCTATGTTTGCCTGTGCAGGCGGATCAATACCCAAGGCGTACGCCAGAGCGGCACAAAGGGTATCCAAAGAATGCTCGTTGAAGATGTCGGACATGATGCTCCTCCTCCATTAGTTTACGATGTTGATTGGTCTGCCAGAAAGGAAAGACCGTATACTTACTGCGGTGGTGTTTAAGATGCGCTGGCGGCTTTCCCTGGGAGCCCAGGCCATATGGGGCGTGATAATGCAGTTGGGGGCCGCAAGCAGGGGAGAGTCGCCGGGAATCGGCTCTAAGGCAGCTACGTCTACCGCAGCGGCTTTCAGTTTGCCGCTGCGCAGCGCGGCCGCAACGTCAGTTTCATTGAGTACAGCGCCCCGGGAAGTATTGAGCAAAATCGCACCATCCTTCATCTTGCTCAGTGCCTCTTCGCAGATCAGACCGGTGGTTTCTGGTGTAAGAGGACAGTGCAGAGAAATGATATCTGAGCGAGACAGCAGTTCATCTAAACTTACGTATTCAGCAAAAGCGGCTGGAGTTTTGTGCCTGGTGCGGCTGTGCGCCAAAACCTGCATGCCAAAGGCATTGGCGATTTTGGCAACAGCCTGTCCGATCCGACCAAATCCGATAATGCCCATGGTTTTCCCGGCGAGTTCCATTTGGGGCGTATCCCAGAAGCAGAAGCTGTCGCAGGCCGTCCAGCGCCCCTGATGAACCAGCTTGTCATGGCGGCCTATTTGATGGCAGACCTCCAAAAGCAGCCCAAAAGTAAATTGTGCGACGGCCGAGGTGCCGTAATCCGGTACGTTGCATACGATAATGCCTCTGGCCCGTGCAGCGGCGCAATCGATGACATTATACCCGGTAGCCAGAACGCAGATCAGCTTTACATCTGGACAGGAGTCCAGAATGGCAGAGTCTATGGGTGTTTTATTGGTAATGGCGACTGTGGTGCCTTGCAGGCGGGTGATCGTCAACTGTGGAGTTGGAGTTTTGTCAAATATCTCAAATTCTCCAAATTCGCTGAGAAAAGCCCAGCTCAGATCGCCGGGATTCACACCTTTTCCGTCCAGAACGGTGATCTTCATGTTGAATCTCCTTCTTGCAATATATGGCCTCATCTGCTAAGATAGCTTAAGAGGTGAGTGTATGGAATTTCTGTATCGGGATGCCCATATGGCGGTATGCATTAAGCCTGCGGGTGTGCGATCGACTGATGAGCCAGGCGGTATGCCCGAGCTTGTGCGGCAGGCTTTGGGCGGCCGGATCACAGTTCGGACGGTTCACCGTCTGGATCAAGTAGTCAGCGGTCTGATGGTGCTGGCTCTGACAGAGCAGGCAGCTTCTGAGCTTTCTCGGCAGATCCGGGAGGAGGAATTCGGCAAGGCCTATCTGGCGGTGGTCCATGGTATTCCGGAAGCACCGGAGGGTCAGCTGCGGGATCTGCTGTACCGCGATAAGGCCCGGCGAATGACTAAAGTTGCGGATACGCCTGGCAAGGGCGTACAGGAGGCGTTGCTTTCCTACCGGGTGCTGACGCAGGCAGAGGGTATGAGCAAAGTGTTTGTGCAGCTGCACACAGGCAGGACCCATCAGATCCGGGTGCAGTTTGCCAGCCGGGAGATGCCGCTGGTGGGAGAGCGGAAGTATAGTACGATACAGGATGAATGTCCGATTGCATTGTGGTCCTATCAAATCAGTCTATGTCACCCGATTACGGGGGAGAGAATGGATTTTCAGATGGATCCGCCTAACTGCTATCCTTGGAATCTTGTTTGAATTGTATCAAAATTTTTTCACAGTGTAAAGTAGGTTTTTGCGGGGGCGAATATATGAAACAATGGTTTGCAAAATGGATCAGCTTCCCTGATTGCACGGCCAATACGGCACCGGTATTTCGCAAGGCGATTCATCTGGACAGTGCACCTATGCACGCAAGTGTGTTTGTTTCTGGTCTGGGTGCCTACGTGCTGCATATCAACGGAAAGCGAGTAGGGGAGGATATTCTCCAGCCTGCTTTTTCCGACTATAACAAGACGGTTTATTACAACCGTTATGATGTGGCACAGCTGCTGCGCAGCGGGGAAAATACCATTTGTGTGACCTTGGGCAACGTTTGGTACAATGAGCAGCAGGCTACCGAATGGCAGTTTCACACTGCACCCTGGAAGGATACCCCAAGGCTGATCCTGGAGCTTTGGGCAGATGAAGCGCTGATCTGCCAATCGGATGCCGCATGGGTTTGCGCCGCGAGCAAAACGGTGTTTAACTCCCTGCGCTGCGGTGAGCGGTATGATGCTACTCGCCAGGTGGTGTTCGCAAGAAATGCCACAGTTGTACCGCCCCCCGGAGGCGTTCTGAAAGAGCAGATCATTGCGCCCATCCGTGTCAGTAAGATCTATGAGCCTGTGAAGGTCATTACACAGGCCCGTTATTGGGGAAGTAAAGCTACCCAGCTGATTTATGATTTTGGGATCAACCTGTCCGGCAATGTGGAACTGACAGTGAAAGGCAGACGCGGAGATTCCGTGCGGTTAACCTATTTCGAAAAACTGCTGGATAACAGTCTTCCGGAAACCAGCCAGCTGACCGGCGGGCTCTACAATGCTGCCGATCGGGACAGCTTCCAGACAGATGTATATACCCTTTCCGGGGATGGCATAGAAGTCTGGCACAGTGAATTCGGTTATAACGGCTTTCGCTATGTGGCAGTGCTGGGCGAGTTTGAAGAGCTGAACCTCCGGGCGCGGTGCTTCCATACGGCGCTTCCTCCGGCCGGTGATATCGAAACGGATCATTTGCTGATTGCAAAGCTGCAAGCTGCAGCCAAACAGTCTACGGTTACGAATTATCATCACATCCCCACGGATTGCCCCCAGCGGGAAAAGTTGGGCTGGACCTGCGATGGGTGGCTTTCGGCTGAGCAGGCGTTGTTTAATTTTGACATGGTCAATGCCTATCGTAAATGGATGGACGATTTTGCAGACAGCCAGCGCCCGTCCGGCGCTATTCCTTGTGTGGTGCCATCTACAGCCTGGGGACACAGCTTCAATTGCGGCCCATGCTGGGACCTGGCCCTGTTTGAGATCCCGTGGCAGATGTACCGCTATATGGGGGAGATTTCCTGTTTGCGGCAAAGCCTGGAAGCGCAGAGGCGTTATATGCACTATCTTCCCGGAATCTTAGAGGACGGCCTTTGCAGTTTCGGCCTGAGCGACTGGCTGGCACCGGTGAATATGGGCCGGCTTTCCCCGGATGAAGCCGTGATCACCCTGGCTTGCGGACGGATCTGCCAGCGGTTTGCGCAGATATGCACAGCTTTGGGCGAGCAGGACTGCGCAAAGGATGCTTTGCTGTTGAGGAGCACGATCCGTAATGCTTACATCAAGAAGTACGCAGATTTGAACGTTTCCTCTCAGACGATCTATGCATTGGAGCTCGCCTATGACTTTACGGATGACCGTAAAGAAACTTTTGCCAAGCTGGTGTCAGCTGTCGAAGCAGCTAACTGTCACATCAATGGCGGTATCTTTGCTGCAAAATATGTTCTGGATGTGTTGACAGAAGGAGGACGATTCGACCTGGCATACAATATCGCTATGCAGACCGATTATCCTGGCTGGGGCTATATGGCATCCGTCAATTCCGGTACCCTGGGCGAGGACTGGGGCGGCGGGAAGTCCGGAAACCATCATTTCCTTTCGCAGATCAGTGCATGGTACTATAAGGCGTTGGCCGGTATCCGGATCGATGAGTCAGCACTGGGCTTCCGTCGTGTTTTCCTGCAGCCTCATATCCCTGCGGATGTGGCCAATTTCCGCGCCTGGCACGAAACACCTTATGGCAGGTTGGAGGTCGCCTGGGATCCCGACTCACTTGTTGTGTTGATTCCGGAGGGAGTAACGGCCACCTTTATACATGGTAGCTTGCAACAGGAGCTTACCGGCGGAAGCTACCGCTTCGAAAGGGGAAATGAATATGCCGAATTATGATTTTTTTCAGCATAAGCAGTGTGAATATTTTCCTTGTCATACGGGTGCGGATCCAGAGAGCTTCAGCTGCCTGTTCTGCTATTGCCCGCTGTATGCGCTTGGAGATCGATGCGGCGGTAATTTCCACTATACAGATTCGGGTATCAAGGACTGCTCTGCGTGCTTAATGCCCCATAGGCGGGAAAACTATGAAAAGATCCTGGTAAAGATGGATAAAGTTCTGGATATAGCGAAAAAACCTTGATTTTTCCGACCCTCGCTGTTATAATATCTGAGTCCATGGAGACGTATCGAAGCGGTCATAACGGGGCTGACTCGAAATCAGTTTG
>JAZUQE010000101.1:0-5070 GCA_045605575.1 Faecousia sp.
TGCTTCTCTTTGTTCCATAACAGTTTTATTCTCCCATGGCATCTGACCCACTCCTTTTGCTTTGTCTGATGCCTTTTATTCTAGCAGAAACTGTTACCTATGTCTCTTCCCTACCTGTTACCTATGTTACTTCCCTATACACAGTGGCCGTTCGCCAACCTCTCTTCACCCTCTGCATCACCGTTCCACATTGTAGGGGAGGGTCTTGACCCTCCCTTGTATCGGCTTCCTCCGAACCCCCGTAGGGCACGGCATCCTTGACGCGCCGCCTCCGCACCCCGTAGGGGCGGCAACCTGCCGCCCGCAATCCCCATATCTACATGACGCAAAAGGCGTGCCGCTTATGGGGCTAGCCTTCCTACTTTATGGATCAATCGACTTGCACCGTTCCGTCTTCGCAGACGGTGACGGTCATTCCGTCTTTCACATACTCCAGGAATTCATCACCCAGGGAGTCGATCACAGGCATCTGCACCTCCGGCAGCCAGACGGAAGCCAGAATGGAACCGGCAGCCGCCAGGGAGTCGATAGGCTTGGAAAACAGCATGCAGGCAGGCTGACGCTCCATAGCGCAAGCGCAGTACAGCACCAGGCCTCCGGTGGTGGAGCCGATGGTCTGAGGCAGGCACAGCGCCTTACCGGCCAGCTGCTTGCCGTGCAGATCGGCATTATTCTGATCGCCGCAGGTAGCCTTCTTATCGCCAAACTGCAGCGCGCCCTGGAAGGATGCCAGGGTGTTGAAGCCCACGTGGGAAACCACGGCGGGAGCGGAAACGGTACCGGGGGCTACGATACGGCCTTTAAATTCCTTCATATCCCTTACACTCCTTTCGTGATCTTGGCGAGGATCTCTTCCTCGGTGTAATAGCGGGCGGTAGTATAGGTACGCAGCTTATTGGAGGAGGTCATAACAGGCATGGACTTGCACAGGGGATTATTCATATACATCAGCGGGCAGATGTAACTGAGGATCACACCGGTGGCCTTCAGACGGGCTGCGTACTCAGTAGCCTCAAATTCCTTCATGACTGCAGGAGCCGTTGTGAATACGGTAGGAACCAGCACCTTGGCATGACCGGATTCCTTCAGCCCCGCTTCCACACGCTCCGTCCAATCGATCAGCTGCTGCAGGCTCATGTGGGGACAGCCTACGAAGCACAGCTTCGGCTGGGCATCGGGGTTCTTCCACATGACAGGGTATTCATTCTTCACGCGCTCCAGCTCAGCGTCATCGATCACATAGACCTTTGCTCCCTCAGCTACCAGACCGGCGCCCTGCTCCTTGGCTTCGGGAGTCAGATGCTCGATGTGGTACAGGCCAACCGCACCGTTGGAGGCGGTGGCCGCACCGAAGTCCTTCAGATAGGCGCAGGCTTCGTCGGTCAGCTCGGTGCCCAACCATTTGGACATGCCGGTAACAAAGGGAACATCCTCCATGACCTTCATGCCGATGGCAGAGCCCAGCAGCTGTGCCTCGGGTTTCTTGGTGGTCTCCACTTTGATCACCCAGGTAGCCTTACGTCCCTCGTCAGTCAGCAGACCAAAGTAGGGAACAAAGCCGGCAATAGAGCCCATGATGTCCATTATGCCGGAGTTGCGGTTGCAGCGGGCGCCCAGCACAGAGTTGGCGTAGACCACAGCGGAGGACTCTGCCCAGCTGAGCACATCGCCCTTACGGGGCTTGTTGCCCATCTGATCCAGGTAGCAGGCACAGGTAAAAGCATCCTGGTCCATCAGACCCAACTCCTGCAGCTGGGCTTCGTAGCTGTCCTGAGTAGCGTACATGATCTTGTTGAAGATCAGCTTCTGCAGGAAATTGGCAGGCACGTTTTTGTCCACAGGGCGGGGATCCACAGAAAACTTCTGCTGAGACAGCGCGCCGGCATCGATCAGCTGCTGCATCAGCTGGAATACGGGCTTCATCATCTTTAGGCCGAAGGAGGTGACCAGGTGGTTATACTGAGAGGTCACCGGCACCATTTTCTCTGCGCCGAAAGTCTCACCGTACATCACCAGGGTCTTCCAGACCTTGGCCATAGTCTCGCCCTGGGAGCCATTCAGAATGGCCTGTTGTTCGTCAGTTAAAAACAATTCTATCATCCTTTCCGGTTGCTAAAAACCATGTCATTGCGAGCCGGTGCGCACACCGGCGTGGCAATCTCCGGTTTTATTGCTTTACAGCTTCATGCAGATATCCCATGCGCCCCAAATAACAGTGCGCAGGTTGCCCACTTTATCGGCATCGCCCACGATATGGACATGCTTGGCCTTCTCTGCCAGAGGTGCGCTCTTGTAGCCGGTGCACAGGATCACATCGTCCGCAGCGATCTTGATCTTCATGCCGTTTTTGTCCACCACAGTGACACCGTCGTCGTGGATCTCAGAGACCTTAGCCTCCAGATGGACGGGAACATGGTTGGCCTTGAAGAAGTCACGCAGGAAGGAGGTGTTTGCCAGGCAGATGCCGGGGGTGACGATCAGATCGTCCATCATCTCCACGATGGTAGGCTTCTTTCCCTGCAGGTACAGCTCGTAAGCGATCTCGCAGCCGGTCAGACCGCCGCCAATGATGGTAATATTCTCGCCCACTTCCTTCTTACCACGCAGGAAGTCGATAGCCTGGATGCCCTTGTCGATGCCGGGCACAGGGATCCTGTTAGCCCTGGAGCCGGTGGCCACGATGATCTCGTCGGCCTCACACTGGCTCAGATCCCTGACCTCGCAATTCATCTTCACTTCGATTTCAGGATACTTGCTAAGCTCCCGCTTGTACCAGGTGATCAGCGCGCGGTCCTTCTCCTTGAAGGAGGGTGCTGCCGCTGCGATGAACACGCCGCCCAGCTCGTTGGACTTTTCGTACAGCGTGACCTTGTGGCCCCGCTTGGCGCAGACCAGAGCAGACTCCATGCCGCCGATGCCGCCGCCAATAACGGCAATATGCTTGGCTTTCTTGGCCTTCTTAATATAGTGCTTACCGGACTGCATAGTCTCTGCATTCAGCGCGCAGCGGGCCAGGCCCATGGTGTCCTTCAGATCCTGGGTGTTATAGTGACCCTTGGAGGAAGAGAAGTTAAAACAGCCGGAGTGACAGCAGATACAGGGCCGGATATCTTCCAGGCGATCTTCGATCAGCTTAGTGATCCATTCGGGATCCGCCAGGAACTGACGGGCCACGCCCATGCCATCGATCTTACCGGCAGCAATGGCTTCGGCCGCCACATCGGGCTCCATACGGCCCGCACAAACAACGGGAATATCCACGAACTGCTTGATGTGTGCTACATCCTCCAGGTTGCAGTTCTGGGGCATGTACATAGGCGGATGAGCCCAGTACCAGGAGTCATAAGTACCGTTGTCGGCGTTGAGCATATCGTAGCCTGCATCCTGCAGGTACTTGGCAGCGCGCTCGGACTCAGCCATATCACGGCCCATTTCCTTGGCCGTGTCACCGGGAACGATACCCTCGGCAAAGCCCTTCAGCTTGGACTCCACAGAGTAGCGCAAAGATACAGGGAAATCCTCACCGCAAGCTTCCTTAATGGCATGGACGACTTCTGCCGCAAAGCGGTAGCGGTTTTCAAAGCTGCCGCCGTACTCATCGGTACGCTTGTTAAAGAACTCGATGGCAAACTGATCCAACAGGTAGCCCTCGTGGACCGCATGGACCTCCACACCGTCAACGCCCGCATCCTTGCACAGCTTAGCGGTCTTGGCAAAGGCCTCAATGATCTCGTGGATCTGCTCCTTGGTCATCTCGGGGCAAATGATATCCGGCGCCCAGCGGGCAGGCTGTGCGCTGGGGCAGGCCAGCTCATGACTGGTGTCAATCACGGGCTTGACCAGGGCGCGGGTAAACTTATTCTTGTGCAGAGGGCCGACCAGCTCGGTGATAGCCCAGCTGCGGCCCATACCGGCGGTCAGCTGAACGAAGAGCTTGGCACCGGTGGCATGGATCTCGTCCATAAACGCCTTCAGCTCGTCAAACATTTTGGGATTCTGCCAGAGCCACTTGCCCCAGAAGGTATCCCGCAGGGGGGCAATGCCGGGGATGATCAAGCCAACATTGTTCTTCGCCCGCTCCAGGAACAGCTTGGCAGCTTCCTTGTCAAAGCCGCAGCCGGTGAGCTCGAACCAACCGAACAAGGATGTGCCGCCCATGGGGCACATGACAATGCGGTTTTTGATCTCCACATTGCCGATCTTCCAGGGGGTAAACAGCGCTTCGTACTTTGCGTCCATGCGTTTGTCCGCTCCTTTGTGTATCAGGTTATGAGAAAGTTTTCCCAATAGAATTAGTATAATCATTTGTGGGAAAACTGTCAAGAAAAAGCATATTTTTGTGAATGGAAGTAGTCTTTTTGCTAACCTCCGGAATAAAACTATACATTTTGTAAAAGCTACCTAACGGAGGGATTTTTATGACGGAAAAACAGTATGCAAGACTTGTCAAAGAACTTTCGCCCCCATCGCCCATGGGAAAAGACTGCATATGGGCCTTTGCTGTGGGTGG
Organism: Faecousia sp.; assembly: GCA_045605575.1. Classification (GTDB taxonomy): domain Bacteria; phylum Bacillota; class Clostridia; order Oscillospirales; family Oscillospiraceae; genus Faecousia. The sequence goes on from JAZUQE010000101.1 coordinate 4,511, forward strand.
ATTGATCTGCACGCTGGGACAGCTGGCCATCAACGCCTATACGGCCCTGGGCCTGGACAAAACCGACGCAGGCACAGCCGCTTCCATGACCCTGGTGGCCCTTTCTGCCCTGCTGACAGGTCTGAGTCTTTACGATAATATCGCCAAATTCGCCGGTGCCGGCACCCTGGTCCCCATCACCGGCTTCGCCAATTCCATCGCCGCCCCTGCCATAGAATTCAAAACCGAAGGCTTCATTCTCGGTCTCGGCGCGAAGATGTTCACCATCGCCGGCCCCGTCATCGTCTACGGCACGGTGGCGAGTGTGGTGTATGGGATTATTTATTGGGTAACAACATTGTTCTGAACGTAGGGGAGGCGTTTTGCCTCCCGCTGGACGGAAAACCCGTCCCCTACAAACGAAAAAGGTCTGACCAAAATGAACTGCACCCCATTTATTAGACAAGTATGATATAATACTTGTACTAAGGAATGGGGTGTTTTTCTATGCCTAAAGGAGTACCTAATAAACGCTATACACCGGAGTTTAAGCAGATGGTTGTGGAAACTATGATGCGAGA
>JAZUQE010000102.1:0-9061 GCA_045605575.1 Faecousia sp.
TTGTTGTTCTTCCCAAATCGGACCATTCTGGTTTAATGCGATAGACTTTGCATTCTTCCTGCAGGGAAGGGGAGACACCGATACCGGTGGGAACGGTGATGCTGTGGACAAAGGGGGTTCTGTCAGAGATGCCGTGAAGAAAAAGAGCTGTTTCGTGGGAGAAGACCAAATGCTGTGTGCGCAGGCTGAGAGAAAGTAATTCATCCGGCATTTCCTGGGCCAACATATATTGTCCCTGGGTAATCCGTTGCAGTTTGCCTTGCTTGGAGAGCTTGGACAGCATGGCTCGGGAAACCCCTGCTGCTTCTGGAGCCTGGGACGTAATAATGGTTCCGTTCTGTTCTGATAGTTCTTTCAAGATTTGCAGATAATTCACGGCACTCACCACCTGTTTACAATGATATAAACATTATATACAGAAATTATATAAATGTCAACAACGACATGTGTATGAATATTTGTAGTAGCACTTGAAATAGTTTATCAGCTGCAAATGAAAAGCCCTTATGACAAACTTTCGAAAACAGTCGTAAGGGCCCTTCTGCATCTTGTTCAGTTAAATATATCTGAAGGAATCAGGCGGACAATTCTTCGCCTAGCTTGACTCCCAACTTCAGACCCTCTGTAAATCCGGCGCGTTCATGGTAGTGACACAGGGCGCACACCTCGTCAATGATGCTGTCCACTGTAGATAGAGGGAAGCCGGACAATACTTCGTCCAGCTTCGCAAACCCGGCCCTGACATCGTCACCTTCGAGGTTGTTGTACTCCAGGTATGCTGCATACAGCATCTCAAGGGCGGAACTGGCATTTCCATCACCAAAGTTGGGATCATACTGATCAACGCACTCCCGTATAGCTTCTATAAAGCGGTTGGCATTGGTCAATCGGATAAACTCTCGAATGCGGTTGATGGCCCTGTAGACGGTAGACTCCGAGCAGGGAACCGTCATAGAAATCTGCACCACGTTTTTACCGTTGCAGAACATTTTGCATATCTGCAGATCCATTTCCGAGGTAGCGGGATGACGGCTGCGATATTCGTTCTTTCGTGCCTCTATCATCTGATACATCTGTCTCCGATCCAAGGCGATCACCCCTCTCCCAGAATATCGGCAACCATTACTGCCAAATCAATACGACCAATGTCTGCAACATCCGCAGTCGCTTGGGCCAGTTCATTAAAACCATATTGCTGCTGGGAAACAAACAGGTTCAGGGAATGGAGATCGTTGTCCCATGTAACAATGCCGGGAAATCCCCAGACAACATCGGTTGAATAGCTCCATCCGAATCTTTGAAAACAGATATCAAGCCCTTTAACCCGGGCCTTCAGACAGCGTTCATATCCGTTCTCGGTACGTATCAGATTTTGACACACAGCAACCGCATCGGCCCGGCAGGGATAGATTCCGCCGTTGTATGCATTGAAATTCCAAGTCGGATTCATCAGTCGGGTCTCGAAACGACAAACTTCTCGTACAGGAAACAAAATGGGATAAATCTTTCCGGCAACAGTATGGTTAGGGACATTGTCTTTGTCATAGGTCTCTACTGCTTCGATGATCTCGCTGTAACGAGCACTGGTATCTTCGTTTTGGCGTAGGCGGTCAATAAGCGCGAGAATGTCTTGCCAGGTGCCGTAGTATGCCTTTGCTGCGGAGGTATATCGGGGGGAACTGTAATCCTCCAGTTGAATCTCATAGAATTGCTTGTTGTTCATGTCTTGTGTTTTCCTCCTAAAATAAGGTTTGGAAAACAAAACCCCGTGCAGGTTATAATAACCCTACACGGTGTCAGGAAAGACTAGCGGAAAATCATCGCAGATAGGGATTCCTCTTGCAAAATGGGTGCAAAAAGGGTATAATATCCCTAACGGTGCGGAGATCTCCGTTGTGTAGGTGGTGTAATCACCTGCGCATGTGTAAGAGAGTTGCCGCTCTCTTACACTGCCGTTGTTTTATTTTCTATCTGTATTATATGATATGCGCATGCGCATATCAAGATGGAATAATGTACAAAGAAATGCGGATATTATTGTAGAAAATATGCACATGCTCATAATGGCGCGTTTTGGCATAATAGTGGTGCATGAAATTAGAGGTGACAATTGATGGCTCCAACAGAAGCACAGATTCGTGCCAGAAAAAAATATCGTGAAAAACAGGAATACCTTCAAACCCGTGTTTCCCCGGAAGAGAAAGCAAAGATTGCTGCACATGCGGAGTCTACTGGGGAGTCACTTAGTGAATTTATGCGTCGGGCTATTGCGGAAGCGATAGAACGGGATCAGAAGAAGAAATAATATTGAGGCCCACGGTACTGTCAAGCGACAGCACCGTGGGCCTTATTAATGGGGATTTCTTTTTCAACATGAGGTGGTTGAGTTCAGATGAGTACTCAAATGAAGTCCTCTCCGTGTTCTGCCTGCATGCGTGCCTTAAAGCGTTCCCAGCTGGCCCGTATTTCTTCCTCGGTAACATGGTAATTGCTCTGGGCAACCACTTCTTCAAATTCACGCATCATATTTGCAGCCAGTTCAGGATAGCCATTCCAAAGCTTGTTGTATTGCTCTATATCATCATTTATGATACAAACTGTCAAGCAATGCTCCCACAGCTCCTGTGTCATAGGCACATTGGGTTCTTCAGAGGAATCCTCCAATAGAGCAAGTGCCCGATCAATATCATCGATCTGCCGTTGCAACCGCGCGATGGCTTTAACCAAACTTGCTCGCCTTACACGTAATTCATCCGCTTCTGACAGATACCATCGCTTTCCGGCATGGTCGCAGTTATAACAATCCTCTTCTTTACAGCCCCGGCACACAACGGGTAGGGGATGGGCTTCCAACCATTCCATATACTGTCCTCCTAGCATGTTTTTTCTGTGTACAGTATAGGCAAATATTTGCTAATATTTAAGCCACAATTTTCGATAGATAATATAAGCATCTATCGGAAGGTGTGGTGCAAATATGATAAGCTATGACCCGTTGTGGAGAACAATGAAGGAAAAGGGGATTACCAAGTACACGCTGATCTACAAGATGGGTTTCAGTGCATATACCATTACCAATCTCCGTAATAATAAAAGCATTACCATGAACACGCTGGAAAGACTATGTAAAGTTCTGGAATGCACACCCAACGATATCATTGAATTTACCGAGGATTGAACGCTCCTGCACACGCAGGAGCGTTTTCTTCTATAGATACCCCTATGGTACCAGCGAAAAACAGCATAATCGTTCCCTGGGATTCCAATTGTGTTCTAAAAATGATGCGTTAGGCCTCTCTTGAAGCGATACTGATTCTGAAATAAGACATAAAAGAAGCTGACCTTACGGGTCAGCTTCTTTTGCGATCAGTAAATATGAATGCGGTTCGTTTCACAGTTTTGGAATCTGAATAATAAATTCTGAGCCGGTGTTCAGCTGGCTTTGGATCTCGATGGTGCCACCGTGGAGATCAACGATCCGCTTTGCCAAAGACAGTCCCAAACCGTTGCCGGAAGAGGACCGGGAGCGATCTGCCTGATAGAATTTCTCGAAAGCACGCTTCAAGTCTTCCTCCGTCATGCCCGGTCCGTTGTCAGCGAAATGAATCGTGATACAGTGGTTGTCCTGCTGTAGGGAAACGGAGATCGAACCTCCCGCAGGAGTAAATTTCACGGCATTACCGAAAATGTTTTGCCACACCTGTGCCAGCAGTTCCCGGTTCCCGGTGAAGCTGCATTCCTCCAGGTTTACAATCAAGTCGATATCCTTTTTGCTCCAGATGGGCTCCATGAGCAGCATGCTTTCACGAAGCTGCTCGTCCAGAGAAAAGGTTTCCCTTTGCAGATGATCGTCCTGCTGCTCCAACCGGGACAACAGCAGAATGTTTTCACTGAGTCCATTGAGCCGTCGGGTTGCCGCAATAATATTGTCTGTGTATTCCCGGCGTTTTTCCTCAGTCAGACCGGGCTGCTGAAGCAGGGTAGCATAGCCTTCGATGGCTGCCAGAGGGGTCTTAAATTCATGAGATACATTTTCGATGAAGTCGGAGCGGAGCATCTCCGTCGCCGCTAACTCCCCGGTCATGGTATTGAAATTTTTGATGATCTCCCGGATCTCCTGGGCAGGGGGTGTCTCTTCCAGGGTGATATCGTAATTACCTTTCGCGATTTGCTTCAGGGCTTCGTTGACCCGCTCGACAAACCGGACGAATTTTCTGCCAATTGTCTGTGACAGGACCGTACCCAGCAGCAGACTGGTGAGGATCGGAAGAAGCGGAACCACCCAGAGCCGGTCCAGGGTCAGGATTCCCCAATGACCCAACAGGAACGCCAGGACTGTGCCCAGGGCACCCGTCAGAAAGGTGACGAGGTAGATTGTAAGAGATGTAATGACCGTGGTTCGCCAAGCGCCTTTATTCATGGGTTTCCACCACCTTATATCCAAGTCCCCGGACGGTGATAATTTCAAAGTCCGGATTGTCCTTAAATCGTTCCCGCAATTTGCTGATGTGGACATCCAACGTATGGGGATCTACATCGGCTCCCTCCCAGACGTCCTCCAGGATCTGCCGGCGGGTGAAGGTGCGGCCCGGCGTGGTGATCAACTTAAACAGCAGAAGGAATTCTTTCTGGGGCAGGTGTTGAGTAACATCGCCCCGTGTCACGGCAGCGGCATCCAGATCAAAGCGGGTTTGTCCTAAGAATGCCTTGCGCTGGCTGACCATCTGGCTGCGGCGCAGCAGTGCTTCCACACGCCAGAGCATTTCGTTGACATCAATGGGCTTTACCATATAGTCGTCGGTGCCGGCCCGGAATCCCTGCTGCTTATCGGCAGAGGTCTGCTTTGCGGTGATGATCAGAACAGGGGTGGTATATTTGGCTTCCCGTAAGGCACGGGTGAAGACAAAGCCATCCATCCGTGGCATCATCACATCGGTGATGATCAAGTCCACATGGGTATCGTCCAGAATATCGAAGGCTTCCAGTCCATCTGCGGCAGGCAAGGGAGTATAGCCGTTACCGGACAACACGCTGCAGTAAAGCTCCCGTAGAATACTATCGTCTTCTACAACCAGAATTTGAAACATGATCATCACCTCCGTGGGGTTAGTATAACATAGATTTCCTGTTCCTGCCAAGAATTTTAGAAAAATGACCACAGGTACGGTCATTCGGTCCGCAGGGCAATTACGGGATCCATCCCGGCGGCTTTTTTAGCAGGCATCATACCGCCGATGACGGTGACGACTATGCTGACGACCACCAGGATCACTGCAGAATCCAGAGGAAGCTGGGCGGCCATGCTGTCAGAATCCAGGAATTGTGCCAGCAGCGCGTTGATGGGAACTGTCATGGTCATGGTAATGGCCACACCCAGTAGACCGGCACACAGGCCGATGATCACAGTCTCGGCATTGAATACCTGAGAAATATTTTTCTTGGAAGCACCCATGGCCCGGAGAATTCCGATCTCCTTGGTTCGCTCCAGAACGGAGATGTGGGTGATGATGCCGATCATGATGCTGGACACCACCAGAGAAACGGCCACGAAGGCAATGAGTACATAAGAGATCGCATCAATGATGGAGGTCAGGGACGATGTCATAAGTTTGACATAGTCGGTGTAGGTGATCCGAGAGTCCTTTTCGACGGATTCGTTGTAGAGGCGGATGCATTCAGCTACGGCATCTTTGTCCTCAAAACTGTCGGTGTAGATGCTGATTGAGGCAGGGGCATCATAACTGACTTTTCCGAAGGCCTCCATATTGTCTCCGTAAGAGGCGTTTCCTAAATAATCGCCATAGAGAGACAATAAAACCTCGGTATCCGGGGCATCATCCAACCATTGATCCACAAAATCTGCCTTAGCGGCATCATCCATGGAGCCGGTCGTTACGCCACCCGGGGCCGTTCCTGCCGTGCCTTCGGGCACCCTGTTCCCGGAGGAACCGCTGTAACGCTGGATCCTAGAATACAAGGTTGCTTTTTCCGAACTGTCCATGGAACGGATATAGCCTGTGATATCTGCAATCTTCTGTGCGTCGTCCGCTGCCTCAAAGTTTACGCCCGTCAGCACATTCCAATCGGGGGTTTCCTCCTGTGCCCGAATCACGGCACTGGCATTGGTGTGGGCGATGATCTTGTCTGTCAAAGCAGAGGTGTAGCCGATGGCGGTAGAGAGGGAGGCATTGGCGGCACCGGGGAGAGGACGGACGATACCGGAGATCGTCAGTTCGATGCTGTTTTCCAGCAGGGCATCCACATTGCCCTCTGTGCGGGAGAAGATACCGTCCTCGTTTTCTATGTAAAAATCACAGGCAGGAATCAAATAAAAGCGATGCCCGCATACATCGGAATAGTCGAGGTGCAGTTTTTCTGCCTCCTCAGTCTTCTCAAACTGTTCCCGTACGGTTTTGTGATCTTCCCAGGTGATCAGACCAAGCTGATACATGCTATCCAGATCGATGGCGTTGTTTTCATCCAGAACCAAAATCACCTCGTTGAAGTGTTCCGGCCAATGACCGTAAAGAAGATCGTAGCTGTCAGTGATGACCGCACTGACAGACCGACCCTGAACTCCGGCCATGAGTTCGGAGAAGTTCCCGGATTGGGTAGACATGCCTCCGAACAGTTGCCCAAAGGAGGACATGGAGCCGAAGCTGTGGTTATTGGTACTTTCATTGGGGTTGGAATCGGTATCAACGAGATCCCCGTTGGCATCATGGGTGTATACAGAGAACCGGACATTGTAAGTATAGACAACACCGTTTTCTCCCAGATGATTCCGGATCCCGCTGTCTGGATTTTCCAGATATTCCTTAAATGCGGTCAGGTCGTTCTCTACGGTATTGGTGGCGAATACGTTGGATGTTTCCAGCTGGGAGGTGTCTGCATAGACACCGGTCAGAACAGGCTTATCTGTAGGCGTAAACTGCTGGACCACAAACTGATCCCGCAGGGCCAGCATCCGGTTGGCATCCAGCGTCTGCGAATCAAGTGTTATGGGGTAGGAGGTCATGGTCTCCTTTTGGATATTGCCGATGTAAGCGTTGACACCGGTGGACAGAGCGAGGATCATGGCGATGCCGATGATACCGATGGAGCCGGCAAATGCAGTCAGCAATGTCCGACCTTTCTTGGTCAACAGGTTGTTGAAGCTTAAGGAAAGGGAGGTCAGGAAACTCATTTTTGCCTTGCCTGTTTTGGCAGGTTTCGGGGCTTGGGAGCCGGTGGTTGAATAGGGATTGGAGTCGGAAACGATCTTTCCGTCCAGAAGTTTGATGATGCGGGTAGAGTAGGCTTCCGCCAGCTCTGGGTTATGGGTAACCATGACCACCAACCGGTCTTTTGCTACATCCTTCAGCAGTTCCATGACCTGGAGGGATGTTTCCGAATCCAAAGCACCGGTTGGTTCGTCAGCCAGTAGGATGTCCGGATCGTTGACCAGTGCCCGGGCAATGGCCACCCGCTGCATCTGACCACCGGAGAGCTGATTGGGCCGCTTATGGCACTGATCCCCCAGACCAACTTTCTCCAGGGCCTTTTTTGCCCGATCCAGGCGCTCCTTCCTGGAGACTCCGCCGATGGTCAGGGCCAGTTCCACATTGGCCAAAATGCTCTGGTGTTGGATCAGATTATAGCTCTGGAACACGAAACCGATGGTGTGGTTGCGATAGGTATCCCAGTCCCTATCCCGGTAATCCTTGGTGGAAGTACCATTCATCAGCAGATCACCGCTGTCATAGCGGTCCAGTCCGCCAATCACATTCAGCAGGGTGGTCTTGCCGGAGCCGCTGGGGCCTAATACCGATACGAATTCGTTTTGACGCAGATGCAATGTTACATCGTTGAGTGCGTGCTGCACCAGTTCGCCGGTTTTGTACTGCTTGGAGATATTTTGAAGCTGTAGCATGGGATCACATCCTTTCTGCGGTTATCTTACAGGAATAATCTCAAGAAATCCTCAACAAACAGCAAATGACATTAATTAAATAATTTTTATCCAAGGGAAGGTTGTGCCGTATCAGCATAAGCTTATGCGGTTTCTCTTTTCACAGGGTCGATTCCTTTATATATTTTACACAAAAGAAGGCTAGGAGTATATCCTCGGATTTGGATGCTTCTGTGCCGGAAAAGAGGAGGATGCAAAATGAAGAAAACATGGACCCGGATTGTTGCGTTACTGTTGGTTTTGGTATCTGTACTGACCTCGGTTGCCTGCGGACAGGAACCTGTACCCACAGAGCCTACTACAGAACCGGTTGCAGATGTTCCTGAAAGGGGAACCCCGGATAGATCCAACCTGCTTTACGCTGATGCCATTGAGAGCTACAAAAAGACCGATTGGACTGCCCAGTGGATCTGGACGAAGGGCTGCAGCGAGGACAGCTATGTTGTTTTCCGCAAGACCTTCACGCTGGAAGAAGCGGTGGAAAGCGCAACGGCATATATTTCTGCCGTTGATAAGTATGTTCTGTGGGTCAACGGGGAGATGCTGGTGCTGGACGGTAGCCTGAAGCGCGGCCCCACTCCTTACGACTCGTATTACGATACGATTGAGATCACCAACCTGCAGAAGGGTGAAAATGTGATCACCATGCTAGTGGCCTTTAATGGACGCTCCGGTGATGGCTCTATCGTGCCGGTGATCACAGATGAATTTGGTGACGAATATACGCAGGCCGGTATGATTTTTGAGATGAATGCGGGCGGTCAGGTAATTAAGTCCGACAGTACTTGGAAGGCAGCACGCCATAATGCGTACAAAAACCGTGTGACCGGTGGTGCGGACTATCCAAAATACGACCAGTCTTCCATGCTGGCAGAGCGGAATGTCTACTATGTGGCATCTGACAATATGGGTAATTATACCGCTGCAGAGTATGATGACAGTGCATGGGAAAATGCCACACTTATTGCAAACGCAGGTGATCTGCCTTTCGGCGACCTGTATGCTGCGATGATCAAGCCCATCAAGTTCTATGAAATTACCGATTTTGAAAATGCCAGCGACTATGTAGGCAAGACCCTTACTGAGGATACCACCCTGGTGCTGAACTTC
>JAZUQE010000103.1:0-25475 GCA_045605575.1 Faecousia sp.
GGGACCATACGAAAGGTCCCCGGCGGCTCTTTGGATACTTTCTGGCCGGACAGAAAGTATCATAACCTGCGTTCTTTTTACCTCAGCTGCTCTATAATCGTAAGTAGTATTTTTTGACAGACTGAGAAAGGAGCGTTGCTTCAAGCAACGCGCCTTTGATTAAGGCTTTTCATAGATCCCTATGACAAATGATATCTCCGTTTTCAGCTCGCAATAGGAAAGGAGTTTTTCCTTGTCCTTTTGCGAGGTATGAAAATAATAGGGAGTCATGCGAAACACGGCATCAATATCTTCCTGAGAAGACAGAAGAATTTCTCCCTCTACTCTTTCACGTCCTAAAAAACGCAGCGTTTCCGTTTGGGGCAAGACTTCGTCATTCCTATATGGGGTATTATATACAGCTTGCTTTAGCCCAAATAAATGCCTGCTTCCGGGAATCACGGTAAACAGTCTTCCGCCCGGCTTTAGTATGCGGGAAAACGAGCGCTCATGAAATGGTGCAAACAGATGAGTCGCATAGTCAAAGCTTCCCTGCGCCACAGGAATGGCAGACATGTTGGCCACAAAATACCGCGCGCCGCCGCGTTTGGCCGCCAGCCGAACCATTTCCCTGGAAATATCAAAGCCGTACACATCCAGTTGTGTCCGCTCGCCGAGGGCTGACGTGTAGTAGCCTTCTCCGCAGCAGATGTCTAACAACGAACCATGGCAGTTTTGCAGCAACTCTATCAGCCTAGTACGCAGCGGTGCGTAATAACCCTTATTTAAAAAATCTCTGCGGCATCTGGCTGACTGCTTGTCATCTCCGATCCGGTCCCCGCTTTTAGAGCTTCGCAGCAGATTGATATACCCTTCTTTGGCAATATCAAAACTATGACCTTTCGTGCATACAGCAGTTCTCTCCCGAAAATCCAGCATTTCATTGCAGACCGGACAATGCAGCATTCTACCAACTCCCTTGCAAATCTGGTTCCATCTTACCCGAATCTACCGTTTTTTGCAAGTATCAATATAATTTCACATTTCGGATATACTAGCAAAAAAGATGGAGGTACGGATCATGGAGAATACTCGGAGGGGAAAGCAGTCCTTTGCATTAGCCAATCCGCCTGTGATTACCGCCTGGGCCAGCGTTGCCGGCAAAAAGGAAAAAGACGGCCCACTTGGGCATGCATTCGACATAACCAGCGAAGATGCATACTTTGGACAGACCAGCTGGGAGCTGGGTGAAAAACAGATGCAGCATCTGGCATTGGGTAAGTTAGTAGAAAAGGCTGGCATAGAAAAGTCTCAGCTGAGCGTCGTTTTTTCCGGCGACTTGCTAAACCAGTGTATCGGCTCCTCTTTTACCCTTCGGAACACCGGCATTCCCCATCTGGGGCTGTACGGCGCTTGCTCGACCATGGCAGAAAGTCTCCTGCTGGCAGCTATGACCGTAGGAGGCGGCTATTTTGAGAATGCAGTGGCAATGACATCCTCACATTTCGCCTCGTCTGAGCGTCAGTACCGCTTCCCACTGGGTTACGGCGGGCAACGCACGCCCACCGCGCAATGGACCGTTACAGGTTCCGGAGCAGCTCTCGTATGCAAGGACGGCAAGGGGCCAAAGATCACTGGGTGCACGATCGGTGCGGTTACAGACCTGGGAATCAAGGATGCCAACAACATGGGTGCTGCTATGGCACCTGCAGCATTGGACACGATTCGAGCACATTTTCAGGATTTCCATGCCACTGCCGAGGATTATGATCTGATCGTCACCGGCGACCTGGGTCAACTCGGAAAGGAGGCACTGCTGGCACTTGCGCGTAAGGAAGGGATCAGTCTGGGCGGAAAGCTGGCAGACTGCGGAACTATGGTATTTGACCTTCAGTCCCAAGATGTGCACAGCGGCGGTTCCGGGTGCGGCTGCAGTGCAATCACACTTTGCGGTCATTTATTAAAGCAGCTTAGTAGCGGGAAGCTGAAGAAGATACTCTTCTGTGGCACAGGTGCCTTGCTCTCCCCTACCTCCACCCAGCAGGGCTTACCAATACCCGGTGTATGTCATGCTATATGTATCACGGAAGGATAAAAGCATTATGGATTATTTCAAAGCGTTTTTGGTAGGCGGCACCTTATGCTTGATCGGCCAAATTCTCATCGACAAAACCAAGCTGACGCCGGCAAGGATCCTTGTCAGCTATGTTGTCATCGGGGTGATTCTTGGCGCAGTTGGCGTATATGAGTGCCTTGCAGACTTCGCCGGTGCCGGTGCCACTGTTCCCCTGACCGGTTTTGGAAACACACTGGCAAAAGGGGTGCGGGAAGCTGTTGATGAAAAAGGTTTCCTGGGAATCTTCACCGGCGGTTTAAAAGCCACTGCCGGCGGTATCGCCGCTGCCATTACAGCGGGACTGATCGCAGGAGTGATCTTCAAAGCAAAGGATAAAAGCTAAAAAGCTGGGTATGCTAAGATAGCGGTTTGCCGCACAGAAAACAGAGGGAGGAAAACAACATGAACAACCAGAATCAGAATCGCAATCAGAATCAGAACAACCAGAACAATCAGAGTCAGAACCAGAACCAGAATCAGAACAACCAGAATCAGAACAACCAGAATCAGAACAACCAGAACAACCAGAATCGCAGCCAGAACAATCAGAATCAGAACAACCGCTGAATGCATTTGGGCGCTCTTAAGTAAGAGCGCCCAAAATTTTTATAGCCAAACAAATCGATTCAAGCGGAAGAAGTAGAGCGCTTTTCCCACCACAGGCTTTTCAAAGATCCGGCTGAGTGCCTCTGCGTAGGTCTTGAGCTGAACACAATAGCGATCAGCTACCGTATCCAACGTTTCCGGTGTTACATAGTCCGTTTTAAAATCCACAACGGTGATCCCATTGTCTTCTACCAGCGCGCAGTCTACAACGCCCTGCAAAAGAATCTTCTCACCCTCAAGTCCTTCCCCGTATTCCACAGCATCCTCTAAGATAGAAAACTTAAATTCCCGTAAAACATTTTTGCTTTGCCGCAGCTTCTTCCCCATGGTGGTAGCAAAGAACGCGGCTATTTTGCCGGCATCTGCCATTTCAGCCTGATCGGTAGTAATAAATCCCTGTATCCGAAGCTGATCGATCTGGTCGCGAACGGCAGTGACATCCTCACAAGCCTCATAGGAGATATACTGCATGATCGCGTGCATGGAATTACCAAAAGCAGTCCCATGTTTTTGGGAATCCATAAAGGAGGCTTGCCGCCACACTCGGGCACGGGGTTGCGGATCGTCGGCATATTCCAAGACCTCTTGATCCTTGATTCGGCCCTTCTTCTGAGTAGCAGTCTGCTTAGAAGGGGTAATGGTTGCGGCAATGTGGTCATATTGGTAACGAAGCATTTCTTCAATCTCCGTCCAGGAATTCGGCATACTTTCTTCCGGCTGGTTTTCCTGCTGCAAGCAGCCGGAATCAGCGGTCTGGGATCCCTGCACAACGGTGATCTTCCAAGGGATCGAGCTCACGGTACAACCAGTGGGCTTCACGCCAAGTGCATGAAGCGGCCCGGCCTCGGTTCTGCGCAATGCGCTGTAAAGGACCCAGTCACCGGGACAGGATACTTCCGAGGTCATCAAATAACGGTCGGAAAGCTCCATTCTGCTTGCAATATCTGCTACGCTCTTCTCCAGGTTTTGCGAAGCATAGGTCATGATCAATCGATCCTTGGGTCTGGTAAGCGCTACATATAGGATGCGCATCTCCTCTGAGATAGCGTCAGCTGTCATTTTCGTTGCAATAGCATTCTTAGAAATGGTAGGATACCTTACGCGGTTTGAAAGATCCACACATGATAAGCCAAGTCCAAGCTCCTTATGGCAAAGGACCTGCGCCCGGAGACTCTCCTGGTTGAACCGCTTGGAAAGCCCACATAGGAATACCACAGGGAATTCCAACCCCTTGGATTTATGAATGCTCATAATGGTTACACAATCCGATACGGATGCTTCTGCAGCTGACAAAAGTCCTTTTTCCGAAAGGGTATCCAGATGCTTCAAAAACCTGTCCAGCGTATTGCTCCCGCTATTACTAAAATCTGCGGCGAGCTGATAAAATGTCTCCAGGTTTTCTCGACGCAGCTTACCTCCCTCCAGCGCAGCATAGATCGTATCAAATCTGGTCAAATGGTAGATATGCTCCAGCAGCTGAGCCAAATCGCACATCGCAGCAAAACGCCGAAGCTGATCCAAAATTTTGGTAAATTCGACCGCTTTTTTCAGCTCTGATTTGCGAAGCGCATCATAGAAGGAACACTTTTTATGAAAAGCCCGAACAAGCGCGAGCTCCTCAGCCGTAAAGCCAAATACCGGGCTAGTTAAAACAGAAATCAGAGGGATATCTTGTCTGGGATTGCTGATGATTTGTAAGACCGACCGTAAAGTGCCAACCTCTTCCGTAAGCAGCAGGTCACTGCCACCGGAACTTGCACATCTTACGCCTCTTAGTTCCAGGGCATCCTGAAAATCCAGACCCACAGATCCGGGAGAACGGAGCAAGATTACGATATCATCAGCACGAATCGGCCGCAGCGTATCACCGTCTCTGACGTGATGCTTACCATTCAAAAGCTCTACTACCCGATCCGCAACAAATGCTGCCTCTTCTGCGTATGTATCCTCCTGTACATCAATACAGTGCAGTTCGATCTCCGGCTCATCCAGAGCAATATGAGGAATACCTTCCCGAAGTGCTTCCTCTTCACCGTATGCAAGACCGCCTACCGACTCAGACATGCAATCAAAGAATATATCATTTACCGCATGGATCACACCGGATCCGGAGCGAAAATTACTTGACAGCATGATCTTTCGACCTTCCAGCGCTCGGGCCACTTCCGCAGGTGTATAGGATGCATATTTTTCGAGAAATATTCCGGGATCCGCCAAACGGAACTGGTATATTGACTGCTTGACATCACCAACCATAAAGAGATTTTGCTTTTTTCTGCTGATGGCATCAAAAATCGCATCCTGTACGCGGTTGGAATCCTGGTATTCATCCACCATGATCTCCCGAAAACGAGAAGCGATCTCATCGGCGGCAGCTGTAGGTCCGCTTCTTCGCTTGCCCAGCAGCAAATCCAGTGTATCATGCTCCAAATCACTGAAATCCAGAATATGATGCTTCTTTTTCTTACGGGAATAGTTGTCAGAAAATGCCCAGACCAGCTTCATCAAGCCTCTGGCCGCCGCAGAAGCCTGCTCCATATCCGCAAGAATTTGAGTGCCGTTATCCGTAAAGAGTCTGAGCTTCTTTTCCAGTCCTTCTTTACAAGCTTTTCTCACGGCCTTGACAGGCTCTGTGATCACAGGATCATCGTATTTTTTGGGAAACGTAAGTCTGCCAAAGTCGATCTTCCGATTTGCTACAATTTCATCCCAACTGCGGCAGTTGCGCAGTTTTTCCAGCTGGAATACTGTGTCACGCAGCAGAGCAGTCGGCTTCTCCATTCCCTTCAAAGCTTCTACCACATCGGCACAGCGGCGCATAGCGGCGATTTGATGGTCAAGATAAGTATCCAGATCCTCCATCAAGAATCTGCCCCAAACCGTCTGCTCAGGGCTTTCAAATCGATCGCTATCCGTATGCTCCACGCAGGAATCGCACCACTGCTTTGGATCCAGATGACATCTTGCACTGTCATACACCTGTTCAATGATCTGGGGAATGATAGCGTCATTTCGTCCCAGGCCCTGTGTTTCCACAAAAGCCTGAAAATCCGGGTCCTCAGTGGATCGCTCATAGGCCAGTTCCAGCGTCTCATCCATTGCCGACTGACGAAGTTGAATACACTCGTTTTCGTCGCCTACCCGAAAATCGGCACTGATATCAAGAAGGTATGCATACTGACGAAGAACATCCGCACAGAATGCATGAACTGTGGAAATTTTTGTAAGGTACAGTCGCTGCAGCTGACGCTGCAAATGGCGGTTATCGGGCATGCGCGAAATGTGTTCCGACAGTTTATTGGCAATTTTACCGCGCAGCTCCGCGGCCGCAGCCTTTGTATAGGTGATGATCAGAAAGTCGTCAATATTGGCAGGATCCACAGGGTCATTGACGTATTTCAAAAGACGGTCAACCAACACCTTGGTCTTACCGGAGCCTGCTGCAGCAGATACCAGAAGCTTTCCACCCCGGTTATCCACCGCCATCTGTTGCTGTGGGGTCAATTTCTCAGCCATGGCGGTCCAGCTCCTTTCCGATTTCCTCCCAGAAACGCTGAGAAGTCATTGTTTTATAATTCCTGCGCCCCGATAGATTGGCATAATGACAAACATGCTGATATGGACAGTATGTACACGCGCTGTAGGAGCTGCCTCTTGTATACGGATTCGGCTCTACTTCTCCGGAGGCGATCTGATCTACAAGCTGTGCCAATATATGAAAAACATAGGTCTTCAGCTGGGCAAACTGCTCCCTATCGGCAATATCCCCTGTCAGCTGTCCATCTTTACCACGCTTGCAGCTTAATCGGTTCGGCAT
Organism: Faecousia sp.; assembly: GCA_045605575.1. Classification (GTDB taxonomy): domain Bacteria; phylum Bacillota; class Clostridia; order Oscillospirales; family Oscillospiraceae; genus Faecousia. The sequence goes on from JAZUQE010000103.1 coordinate 6,519, forward strand.
TCCCTCGGGCTGCATCGCGTCGATCACTTGATCGTCGGCCAAAATCAAGCCCTTACGTTTCCGGTTTTTACTGCGTTCTTCCTCCGCTTCTTCCGCAGATAGCCGCCCATGCGCGGAAATCAAAGGAGATCTTGCAGGAAAATACTGTACACCTACCGGTATTGCATGTTTTCCAAGCAGCCGCTCGCCGCTTTCCACCAGTGCAAACAGATAAAGCAGCATCTGCAAGCCAATACCGTTGAAAATGTCGCAATAATCAAAATCCTTTTGGCCTGTTTTATAATCCACAACGCGGAAGTATCGACTGCCGCCGTTAGACCAGGCATCTACACGGTCAACAAAACCTCTCAATTTCGCCGGCATCTGCGCACCTTCGATCCATATGGCTGGCATTTGAGCACCGTCACCAAACGCAACTTCAAAATCAACCGGCTCAAACTCCGATACATTCAGCTCTGACCAAAGCTCGGCGACCACCATATTCAACTCGGACAGATTACGCCGGAACAAATATGTCATGCGTTCAGATTCCAACTGACCAAATCGGTCGGCAATATAGGCATCCGAATACTCTTTGGCAAGCCGAGAAGTTTCCTCCAGCGTAACTTTATGAAAACCACCCAAATCCATTACTTTTCTGGCAGTTTTCTCCAACACAGCGTGTACATATGTACCAAATTCTGCAGGATCTACCTGCGCCTCTTTCCGTTCCTTAGCACCCAAGCCATATCTTAAAAAGTAGGAAAAACGGCATTCGGCCAATTTGTCCGTCTGGGATGCAGACAACCGCAGCTGCTTACCGTACAGTTTTTCTACAGTGGCGCGGGATATTTTCCCTAGGGCATGTTTTTTTCTTCTCAGAACATCCTCGTAGGATGTTAAAATCCCTAAGTCAGCGGCCGCTTTGGCATCCTTTTGTTCCGCAAGAACGACGGCTGCATCCAACTCGTTCAAGATCTCCTTACCATCAGCCTCCTCTGACTCCGTGCCGGCCATTGCCGCAAGCCGTCGATAAACAAATGAAGGCTGTGTACCGCAATAAGATACCTGAACTGTCTTGGCAGCTCCGGAAAACACACCGTAGATCTCAGAAAACTCCGCCTGTAAACCTTCCATGCCACCGCCGGTCAGAGGCACGCCCAGCTTCCTAAGTGCCTCTCGCTCCTGATCTGTCAGAATGCCGTCACTGCCGCTATAACGCGGCAAAGCTCCTTCCTGCGCACCGAGCAGGATCAAGTGCTCCACCTCTTGGCAGCGCATAGCGCTGACAGGGCCTACTGAAACCGCATCCAGCACCGGCGGTATGGTACCCACACCATACTGACTTAACAGAAGCGTAAAAAGTTTTACAAATGTCTCTGTATCCCATACCGTATGGCCCAGCACATCAAACAGCTGTTCCATAGCAGTCAGCAGAATCTCCCAGAGCTGATTTAGGATCTGAGCACTTCTGCCATCGTTGTCTGCGTCCATTTCATCCGCAAGGGCGCTGAGGCGGTCTGCCAGATCGATACTGTCAAAGAAAGCCGCCAATGTTTTCAGCTGCTGAGCTACATTGTTAGCTGACCGGAAGCCATCGCGCAGCCGAACCAACGGCTCTATTGCAGCATCTCTTGCGCTATTCAGCGCCAGCAATTCAGCTTTTGTCTCCTCAGTCCAAGGAGCACCGAGTCCATCCGGATGAAATTTCCATTCTTCCAGCCATCGGCTGCCATGAATGTTCCAAACTATGGCATAGTTTTCAAGCAAACAGCACGTGTCCGCATCTATCGGCGATAGCGCGGATTTTAAATACTGCATAACATCGGCCCGATCAAAGCCATTGAGTGCGGCATCCATGGCACTGAGTACCGTATGGATCACAGATTTGCTCAGAATTTCTTCCTTTCCAGCCTGGTAAACCGGGATACCGCTTCTGCGGAATACCAGGTTTAATACATTCTGGTAAACGCCCATATCCGTGCATACCACGCTGATCTGGCGGTACCGGCAGCCGGAACGGACCAGCTTTTGAATTCTGGAAGCCGCGGCCATACACTCAGCATGGATCGTGGAGGCAGGAAAAACCGTCAGCACATCACACGGATGCAAATTTCCTTGAAACAGAGCGTTCCAAATCGGTGTAGTCGGGCATTTTCTGCCCTCTATGTGGCAGATATTTACTTCAACACCCAGCATGTCCGCACAGCGGATCAAATCCGCAGCGGTAGAACCGGCCTTCTCAAAAGCCATCCAGCGGCTGTTGGGTGCATCACAGTTCAGACTGACTGTAACCTCAGCACCGTCGCGCAGCAGCTGCTCCACAATGGCAAAATTCTGACGTGTAAAATCTGGGAATCCATCTATGTAAAACACATGCTCAGAAGCATATACGCCATCACAAAGCTGCTCCAACAGCCAAGTCATTTGATCACGGGGATCCCGCTTTCCGTGGCTACACAGTCCATCGTATGCATCCAGCAGTAGCGATAATTCCTCCAGTTTCTGGGCAAAAGCCCCCTCTGTCTGGCGGGATGCTTCCAGAAGATCCTGGGAATGGATGCAGCAGCGCTTAAATTCATCTACCATATCCACCATTGCGGATAGGAATTCCGGTCTGGTTTCCACAGAGGCATAGGCCTTCAGTACACTTTTCAGCTGTCTGGCAGCAGCAGCCATAGCCACCACACGTCCGCCACTATCCAGCCACTCCACAGCAGCGGCTCCCACACTGTCGGCTACACGCCTGGCCAGTCTGGTAAAAGAAAGTACTTCCGCATAGCGACTCGCCGTATCCCCAGCCACCTCACAAAGCTTTCGCTCCATTTCATGGCTGATCAGCTCCGGCACCATTAGGATCCTGCCGCCTTTTCGGCAGCGTACATCCTCTGCAACACGTCGCAGTATTTCATTTCGGTTGGCAACCCAATCCGTTCCCAAAATTAGCGTCAGCAACCTGCCACCGCCTTTCACTTTTTTTATATCATACCACACTGTTAGCCGAAATGAAAGAAATTTTGCAGTTTTCCAATACAATCCAGGAAAAAGAATCCAATCTCATACTCTTGATCACCGGCTAAGGTATTGCGCAAGGGTTCTGAAAAGCCTGCTCCTGCTGCCGTATCCAGAAAACCATCCGACGAAGCGTTGATACAAAAAGACGGGAAGACAACGCACCACCAATTCCGTCCCTCGCCTTCACCAATGGTGATCCGAAGAGATGTATAGACCCCAGAGGGCAAGGAAAACGTGTCATACTTTCTGGTCGGAAAGGCTTCTTCACAAAGCGTAACCACAGCTGTGTCCGAGCTTCCCGCAGCGGCAAGTGTAGAATTTGCCGCCTGTTCCATGGCTTCCAAGTTTTCAAGCAAGTAAGCTTTGGCCTCCTGGGAAGTTGTGCAGGCGTTAACACCGGCTTCCACGCAGCTCAATACCGCATCCCGTACCAGGAGCTTTACTTCCTGATCCCGCGTCTCATTGGAAGCACCCACAACATGAAAACGAATGATATTCTCTTTTTGGAGCTGATACTCCACTGCAAGACCTGTAACCGGGATCACTGCCGCCAGCAATACTGCGCAAACGGCAAGAAGTAGGACCTTTTTCATAAAAAACACCGCCTATACCAGAATAACCTGAGTATAGACGGCGTTCTGAAAAATTATACAGGTTTGGCAATAAAAACCTTAGGATAGTTCTCTTTCAGCATATTACAGATCACGGCAGCATATTCAAACTCCGTTACAATGCAGAATACCGCAGGACCTGATCCGGTCATTTGCTGGGCAACAGCACCGTAGCTGTTGAAAATAGATTTGATATAATTTAGCTCCAGATGATCTTTGGTCACAACAGGATCAAAGACATTGTATATGTTCTCACAGATCTTGCCAAGGTCTCCTGCCAGCAAGGCGCTTTCCATAGCCATATTGTCCGGATGTTTGTGAAGCTGCGTTTCGTCCAGCTTTTGATAGAGCTCCGGCGTCGAGATGGGGAATTCCGGCTTACAGATCACAAAGAAGCAATCCGGCATATCCGGAAGCTTGCGAAGACGCTCTCCTCTCCCTTCCGCCATGGCTGTCCCGCAAAGGACGCAAAAAGGCACATCGCTGCCAATGGTTCCGCCAAGCTCTGCAAGCGCCGCAATGGACAAGGGATGGCCATAGTGCCGGTTCAATGCACGCAGTACCGCGGCAGCATCTGCGCTGCCGCCTCCCATACCTGCCTGAGAAGGGATCCTTTTTGTGATGCGGATCTCGATACCATCCGGTTCATTACCGATGGTATCAAAATACAACCTGGCAGCTCTCCATGCTAGGTTCTTTTCATCCGCTGGGATCTCTTCATCGGTGCAGCTTAGGCACCAGGGTTTGCCTGTATCCAGGTCAATTTCTATATCATCACGTACGGAAATGGTTTGCATGACGCTTTTGATATCGTGGTAACCGTCCTCACGCTTGCCCAGTACATCAAGCGTCAGATTCAGCTTCGCAAAAGCGCCTTCATATAACGTAGTCATTTCAAAAACCGTCCTTTGGTGTATATTTTTACGCTGTTCGGGGATTCTATCCATGCGAAAGCAAAAGAAACGGAGGGAATACACATGGATACAATCGCATTGATCCTTTCCATCATTGGCAGCCTGAACTGGGGCCTTGTAGGCATTTTTCAGTTCGATCTGGTAGCATGGTTGTTCGGCGGGCAGGGCTCTGTTGTGAGCCGCATTATCTACACAGTTGTAGGTCTTGCCGGCCTTTGGTGCATCACTATGCTGTTTCGCAAAATGCGCCACGAAGGAAACGAGTAACAAGAAAGAACCGGCAGCACGATCTGTGCTGCGGGTTCTGTTTTACAGGTTAGCCAACAGCATCGGTAGCCTGTGTGGTTGCTTCGGTAGTTGCTTCCGTAGTAGCTGCAGTCGTAGCTTCCGTCGTTGCAGCAGTTGTTGCCTCGGTAGAAGGTGCAGTTGCCCCTTCCGTAGGCTCGGTAGTTTCCGTCTTGAACTTAACGCGGATAATGCAGCTGATCTTTTCACCGTTATAGGTTGCGTGTACGGTGGTCGTACCGTTACCGACAGGTGTTACCACACCGTTGACAAACGTAGCAACACTTTCGTCATCAGAGCTGAAAGTCACATTTGCCTTGCTGATAGAACCATAGTACAGCGTCCAAGGCAGAGAACCATCCCGGAAGGTGATGTCATCCCGGTTCAAGCCCCATGCGCGCGGAGGCTCGGTGGGTGCTGTAGTAGGCTCAGTTGTAGGTGCAGTGGTAGGCTCAGTAGTCGGCGCTGTGGTGGGGGCAGTGCTGGGCTCAGTGGTCGGATCTGCAGCCACAGAGCAAGTCACGCTGCAAGTGACAACCTTATCGCCGCACGTTACAGTCACGGTTGCGGTACCGGGTCCAACAGCAGTAATCCGACCGGTCTCGCTGACGGTAGCGACCTTCTCATCACTGGAAACGTAAGTAACGAGATCCGTGGTATTGGCAGGCTCGGGAACTACGTTCAGCAGCCATGCGTTACCGATAGCGTCCAGGGTGATCACAGTCTCAGACACAGTCAGGTTGGTGCAGGGCACGGTCGCCGGCGGCGTAGAGAGGGTAGCCTGTGATGTAGAAGTCTTAGGTTCTGTTGTACCATCAGGCAAGTTAGCGTCGCCCTGAGGCGCAAAGAAGCTGATATAAATATAAGCGATAACTGCAACAATAGCAACCAGCAACAGGACAAGCACGACAATCAAGCCCGTATTGGATTCTTTATCGGAATTCTTGCGAGGAGTCTCCTCTTCCTCAAATTCGTCCTCAAACGCTTCATCCTCAGAGGGAATGTCTGCAGCCGGCACGGCTTTATTGCGCTTATGGACATTGGAATGGGAGAAACGGCCGCCTTTTACAACATTGTTCGTATCCTCTACTGCGCCATTTTCCCGAAGGATCTCTTCATCTGAAAGGGTGAATTTCCCATCGCGCTCAAAACCACAAATCGGGCAATTAGTGGCAGTATCCGGATAGGATGTACCACAAATGTCACAAATCACTTTATTCATATTGGTCCTCCTAACTCATGCAACGTATGTCACGGCATTATTAAGGTAGATTATAGCACTTCTTTGTCGGAATTACAACCATAAAGATATATTTTTTCCAAAAACCTAGATATTCAAATACCAGTCTTCCACAATATCGCTATGTGTAATGACAATATCCAGCGCCCGTACTTCCTCTTTGCTGAAAAAACACAGTTCTTTGGATTCGGGACTGATGGTCATGTCCGGCAGGTGCTCTAATTCCAGTCCGAACACTACGATCACCATACGCCAAATACTTCCATCGCGGTATGCCGCAATTCGTCCCGGTTCCCCGTACACCGCCAGCTTGCGAAAGTGCTCTTTAGGGATCCGCAGTCCCAATTCCTCTCTGGTCTCCCGTACCATAGCATCCAGGGCAGTTTCGGTTTTTTTCACACCGCCGCCCACAAGGCCCCATGTATTACTGTCGCGTCTGCGTTCCAGAAGCAGTTTTCCCCCGCAGGTAATGATAGCGTTGGCTCCCAGGTGCGCAGGCATGGTGGTTTTCGGTGCGTTTTTAGGGTCACCCCGGTAAAAGGTAACGATAGACATAGCAGATCCCTCCCATTTGGTTTTAGTATATACCAAACAGGAGGGATTTTCCAGTGTTAAAATTCTTTCGGGACCGGTTTTGTGATGCCGGTTCTGCGTTCTTTATGCAGGCCGCCCGCCATGTGACCTTCTGCACAGTCCGCGAATTTTCCCCGGCGGATAATGTCTTCTCCGAATTTATCCCGCAGCGAATCCACAGCTTCATCCAGCCGCAGCTTCTTATCATAGCGCTGAGGAGTTATGTCGGAAAACAGATCAAACTGCTGATAGGGTTCTTTGGACAGATGTGTGAGCTGAACCCCCAGCTGCCGCAAAGGTGTAACGCCATCCCACGCTTCATCGAATACCCGGCAGGCCTCCGTAAATATCTCTTGGGTGATATTGGTAGCACCGTGGAGCCGAGATTGATGGGAGAAGCTGTGAAAGCTGCTGGTTCGCAAAAAAACTGTCACACAGCCGCCGCATACCTGATCTTCCCGCAGCCGCATAGCCACAGTTTCACACAGTCCCATCAGTACCTTATAGGCCTGTGCCCGGTCTGTCACATCGGATGCGGTGGTTGTGGAGTTACCGTAGCCCTTATTCTCTTCCTGTACCGGGTTCACCGCATCCGCGCTGCGGCCGTTGGCAAAATGCCAAATGGTCTGACCGGGCTTGCCCAGCCTTTTTTGTAAAACTTTTACATCCGCTTTTGCCAGATCTCCGATGGTATAAATCCCTATTCGGTTCAGCTTTGCCTGGGTAGCCGCGCCTACAGAAAATAAGTCCCGCACCGGAAGAGGCCACATCTTTTCCTCGATCTCTTCCGGAAATAAGGTGTGGACTTTATTGGGCTTTTCCAGATCTCCCGCCATTTTGGCCAGAAGCTTATTGGAAGAGATACCCACATTTACCGTGAAACCCAGTTCCTCCCAGATCTGTTTACGCATAGCCTCTGCCGCCAGTCTGGGGGAACCAAACAGCCGCTCCGTACCGGTCATATCCACCCAGGCTTCATCAATGGAATATTGCTCTACCACCGGGCTGAACTGCCGCAGCATATCCACAAAGTGCCGGGATGCTTCCACGTATAAATTATAATCCGGCGGTACAACTGTAAGTCCCGGACACTTCTGCAAAGCCTGAAACAGCGGTTCTCCGGTCTGGATGCCAAACTTTTTTGCCGGGGTGCTTTTGGCCAAAATAATGCCCCGGCGGGATTCCTGATCCCCCGCTACCACAGAAGGAATATCCCGCAGATCCGTTTTCTCGCCCAATACCTTCACCCGATAGGCCGCGGACCAGGATAAAAAAGCAGAATTTGCATCTACATGAAAGATCACTCTTTGAGACATATCAGATCACCTTTCGTATCAAGCACCAGGTATGGGTCCTGACCGTATACTTCAGCTCAAAAAGCCACCGGTTGGCTTCCACCGTAGCCCGGCACAAAAAGATAAAGGCTTCGATACCCACATACTGCACTTCTTTGACGCTGATGACCTCGTCAATGTCCACCCGCATCAGCTGATGGGTATCATTCTCCATGCGAAGCCGCAGAGGACGGATCTTTCCGTCAGCACTGCAGATTGAGATCACATCTACCGGCCGGATCTTCTCTTCCACAGCCCGCACCTCCTTTTTTCTTTATTATAGCACAAATGTTTGTATATAGCAAGTATAATTTATTTGGAAAGATTTTGAAGTTTATGGTTGACAATGTATAACATCAGGTGTATAATCGCATAAAAAATCAGAAGGAGATACGGCAATGATTCGCATACATCGCAGCGATCTGAATGGCAAGTCTGTCAGCCCTATGTATTGGGGTAGTTACAGGCTTACATTGTCGTACACTTTTTTCTGATCGCGCAGCAATCAGATATCAAAAAGACGCAGTGCAAGCCAAACCGCAGTGTTTCGCTTGCACTGCTTTTTTATACTGAAGGAGGAAAAGAACATGGAAACTTACAACGCACTGAAGCGCTTCTATGAGAGCTATGATGAAAATAGCCGTTTATTATCCCGCAGCGGCGCGGTGGAATATCTTACTACCATGCGTTATATTGAGCGCTATCTCCGGCCAGGTATGCACATTCTGGAGATTGGTGCTGGCACAGGACGCTACTCACACGCGCTGGCACAAAAAGGTTATGCCGTAGATGCCGTAGAGCTTCTGGAGCATAACATAGATATCTTCAAGCAAAACACCAAACCGGGCGAAAACATCACCATCTCCCAGGGAAACGCAAAAGACCTCTCCCCTTTCCCGGACGGCACTTACGACATCACACTTCTGCTGGGTCCTATGTACCACCTGTTCACGGAAGAAGAAAAGCTACAGGCCCTGTCAGAGGCCATCCGGGTTACGAAGAAGGGTGGCGTTGTCTTTGCTGCCTACTGCGGAAATGATGCCACGATCCTGCAATTCTGTTTCTTAAGAGGTATGCTGAAAGACCCGAAGTATCGGCAGCTTGTGGATCCCGTTACCTTCAAAGCAGCTTCCGACCCGACAGAATTATTTGAACTTCACCGAAAAGAAGATATCGAGGCTCTGCGCAGCCATTTTCCGGTAACGCCCCTTCACTTTGTAGCAAGTGACGGATACGCCCACTACATCCGTACACCACTGGCAGAAATGGATGACGAGCTTTATGGCGCTTACCTGTGTTACCATTTTGCTACCTGCGAGCGGCAGGATATGGTGGGCTACTCCAACCACTTGCTGGACATATTCAGAAAGGATGGGATATCATGAATGCACCCATTGATATCAGCGCAACCATTTTACATACACAGCGGCTCACGCTGCGTCCATGGAACATAACGGATCTGGAAGATCTTTATGAATACGCATCCGTTGATGGTGTAGGCCAAATGGCAGGCTGGCTGCCTCACGAAAACAAGGAGATCTCCAAGCAGATTTTGGACAGCTTTATCGCCGGTAAAAAGACCCTTGCTTTGGAGTTTGAAGGCAAAGTAGTTGGTTCCCTGGGCATTGAGCACTACCGGGAAGCAGCCTATCCGGAATTAGATGCTCTGCATGGCCGGGAGCTTGGCTATGTGCTTTCTAAGGATTTTTGGGGCCGTGGTCTCATGCCGGAAGCTGTAAATGCTGTGATAGGGTATCTGTTCGAGGATTTAAAGCTGGATTTTGTGATCATCAGCCATTTTGTGTGGAACAGCCAGTCCAGGCGTGTCATCGAGAAGTGCGGTTTGACCTATATCAGAGATTCCATACATGAGACGCATTTTGGAACCAAAGAAGAGACTCGAGAGTATATCCTGTATCATACGGAAAGGGGTGCCCAGAATGCTGACACATAAGGGAACCCAAACCCTACATACACCCAGACTTCTCCTTCGCAGAATCCAGATGGAAGACGCACAAGCCATGTATGATAACTGGGCCTCAGATCCGGAGGTTACTAAATTCCTCACCTGGCCCACACATAGTAGTGTAGCCATAACCAAGCAGGTGATCCAAAGCTGGCAGCAAGACTTGACAAAATTGGATCACTATCAGTGGATCATCCTTTGTAAGGATACATCCACCGCCATCGGAACCATAGCCGTCGTGGAGCTGGATGAACACACACAGAAAGCTGAGATCGGCTATTGCATCGGAACGGCCTGGTGGCACCAGGGATACACATCTGAAGCATTGGGCGCAGTGATAAACTACCTGTTCGCCCAGGTCGGCATCAATCGGATTCAAGCCAGACACGATCCCAGAAATCAAAATTCCGGCGCAGTCATGCGCAAATGCGGCATGCAATACGAAGGCACTATGCGTCAAAGCGACAAAAACAATCAAGGTATTTGTGATGCCAGCTACTATGGGCTTCTGCGCAGCGAATGGGAAAAAATATGCAAGGAAGCAACATAAACAAACAACGCCGCGACAACTTCGGTTGCCGCGGCGCTTTCTTTGTGATGGTATTATAGCACAAAAATCGTATGATTTCAAGACTTGTATTTCTGTTATTAGGGCAGTATACTGACCTTCCACTACAAAATTTAGGAGGAATTCGTCATGCAGGAATTGTCTTTATCAAAGCTTCAGCTTGCACGTGCGAAGGAAGAGATCCGCTGCTGCGATGAGCTCAACAGGCTTTACGGACTGACACTTACGGAAGCGGATATCACAGAGCTGGTAGAGCTTCGCGCCCAGGCTCTGCAGCAGACTGGCCGTGTGGAATTTGGCGGCGGGATCCTGCCGAAGCTGATCCGTGCTTTTTGTCGTTCGCCCTATGTGGATAAGCATACCTATGCGGCCACATTGGCTGATCTGCAGGATGCATTCTACTATTTCAAAAGCGAATCTCAAGATCTTTTTTCCGACGATGAACTCATTGAATTCATGGAGCGCGTCTTCAACGGTGTTGCGCACGGCGCTACCGATGTTCTAACCACTATTTCACTGGAGCAATTGTGCCGTTGGGCCAGAAACGGTTTTGATGACCGCTATGCCGATGAGGAGGCATTCTATTGAACTACATTCCTACCCCGTACATATCCGAAAAGGACCAGGGAAATAAACTTACCCAGCTATATAATCTTCTTTCCCAGCAGGTCAACAGTTACCAAAAGGCAGGTCACATGCGTTCAGGAAGCTCCGTTCCCAGTGAATTGGCGCAGGAGCTTCTACGATCGGTATGCTGCACACTGGATCTTGCAGGCGGCGTTGGAAAGTGGCAAGACCTGCGCCAGGGAATGCAAGCCGGACAAGCGCTGCTGAAAGAAAAGCAAATAAGAGCTAAGCAGCAGTTCCTCTTGGTAGAAACCACACTCCCAGAATGGATCGAAGAATGCAGAGCTGATGCGATACAAGCCTTGCGAGTATTTCTGGGCAGTTACGACCCCGTTCACCTTGCGCACATCTGTCCGGAAACGGGATGCTACCCGATAATGACTCCCATAGCGGATGCTCCATCCGGCATAGACAGCGCTGCACAGATTCTAGATCAGCTTTGGTGGGAAAATCAAATCATGGGGGCTTTTTCTGAAAATGCATTCCATGATTTTCAGAATGTCTTCTGCCAGTTTGACAGAGGCCTTTCCGAAAACCAATGCCAGCAGCTTCTAATTCAAGGCGTAGGAAAGCTGCTGCTTGGCGAGTCTTTAGACCGTCTGACGTTTCTTTCATGGGAACGCGAAGCGCTTTGCTCTCAATTATCAGCTAACGGATCTGCGCCAAAGGAGCAGCTTGTGTTTGCGGCAAAAGAATTGACTGCATTTATCAACCTATCAGGCCCGAAAGCTGTCAGATACGCACAGCAGGCAGCCGTTTCTTTTCTTCCCAGACTGACCGTAGCCCTGCAATCTAATGATGTATCGACCATATTCCTCTAACAACAGATTCGCACTTAACATGCTCAATGCTGATCTGTCATAGAAACAGCCTCCGGGCGGTCTCTTTAGCAATACGAAACCTTAATTTACATGCCCCCGGTTTGGTAAACCGGGGGCACCGTAATTTATGCAAGCAGCTTTGCTGTGGCCTCATCCTCGTACTGGCGGGTGTACAGTTCGTAGTAATAGCCTTTTTGCTTTAAAAGCTCCTTATGTGTTCCCTGCTCTACGATCTTGCCGTCACGGACCACCAGTATTACATCCGCATTACGCACGGTAGACAGGCGGTGAGCGATCATAATAGATGTTCTTCCGGCAGTTACCTGCTCCATAGCCTCCTGGATCTTGGCTTCCGTCATGGTATCGACAGAAGCCGTTGCTTCATCCAGGATCAGAATTCTGGGATCTGCCAGTACCGCTCTGGCAAAGGAGATCAGCTGTTTTTCACCTGTGGAAAGCAGGTCGCCGCCTTCTCCCACATCCGTATCCAGACCATTTTCCAAATGGGCAATCACATCTTCCGCAGAGACAGCCTTGATCGCTGCCCAGATTTGATCTTCGGTAGCTTCCGGATTGCCCATCAGCAGGTTTTCCCGCACTGTACCGGAAAACAGGTGTGGCGTTTGCAGCACGTAGCCGATAGCGGAGTGGAGCCAAAGCTGAGAACGTTCCCGGGCGTCTGTGCCGTCGATCAAAAGAACACCCTCAGTGGGTTCATAAAACCGGCAGACCAGATTGACCAAGGTCGATTTGCCCGCGCCGGTCTCACCAACGATCGCCAAATGGGTACCAAAAGGCACTTTTAATGAGAAGTTTTCCAACACATTCTCGTCCCCATCCGGGTACCGGAAAGTCACATCTTGGAACTCGATGTCCCCCTTCAGTATCTCCCAGTTTTCCTTCTTGGGGTCCAGAGAATCGCCGTATTTCTCGACCACCTCCGGCGTATCGATCACATCGGATTTGACTGCCAGCAAATTGGTAAAGCGCTCAATATTGACCTGGGTCGTGATCAGATCCGAAACGATATCCACCAACCACCTTAGTGGTTCCATCATACCCTGGGCATAGGACATGAATACAGAAAAAGTACCGATCTCCTCTTTGGCAATGTAACCGCCCTTCCATAGCACGATGGCCAGCGCAATGCTGGAGGCCAGATTCATGGTGCCGGAAAACAGTCCTCTCAGTCTGGAGGCCTGCACGCTCTTTTTGCGCATATTCTGGGTTTCTTCCGTAAACCGCCGTTCCATCTGCTCTTCTATCGCCAGGGACTTGATGGTTTTTGCGCCGGTGATACCCTCATTGAAGTTGCCTGTGATCCGGGAGTTGACTTCCCGAACCTCCCGGTTGACCCGGATCAGTTTTTTCTGGAAGATCGAGTAGAGGATCACAAGCAGCGGCACCACCGACAGAACCATAGCTGCGAGTTTCGGGTCCATAGCGACCATGACCACAACAGCACCGATCAGATAGGAGATCCGCCATACACAGTCTACCAGTGTCCAGGAGACCAGGCCACCGATACGGGCCGTGTCGCTCATAAGTCTGGCATGAATATAGCCTACGCTATTCTGATTGAAGTAGGTAAAGGAAAGGGTCTGCAAGTGGTTAAAACCTGTCTGCCGCAGATCCCGGTTGACCCGCATTTCAATGATCGTTGCCAAGGCGCAGGAAATATAGTTGGAGCCTGCCGCCACAAGGATCGTCAAAAGATACGCGATCACAAAGATGGCGATGGAATCAAATATGCCCTTTCCCACAAAATGATCCAGCGCGTAGCGCTGAAACAGGGGCAAGATAATGTCCGTCAAGCTTCCTAACAAGCCAAAGATCACCATGATCAGGATCAGCTTTCGTACTCTTTTGAGGAAAGGAATGATCTTGCCGATGCCGAAAAATTTTAAATGTTTGGTCTTTTCCTCTTCCATTACGCGGTCACCTCCTGACAGCCGCTTTGCGTTTCATAGATTTTCTGATAAATACCGCCAGCTGCCTTTAATTCCTCGTGTGTTCCCTCTTCTGCGATCCGTCCACGATCCAGGACCAGGATCTTGTCGGCAGCGGACAAAGTCGTGATTCGGTGGGAAATCAGAATCACGCTGGCTTTGCCGAATCGCTTGGAGATCGCAGATCGGATTTTGGCATCTGTCTGTGTATCCACAGCAGACAAAGAATCATCGAAGATCATGATGGGCACATCCTGAGAAAGCATTCTGGCAATGGCAGTTCGCTGCTTCTGTCCGCCGGACAATGTCACGCCCCGTTCGCCGACCATGGTCTCATAGCCAGAAGTGAAAGACATAACCGTTTCATCCAAGGCAGCCGCAGCTGCTGCCGACCGGATTGCTTCCATATCCAGCTCCGGTGACACAATGCCGATATTTTCCGCAATGGAACGGGAAAAGAGATAGGGCTCCTGTAAAACCATTCCGATATTGCGTCTCAGATGCTCCGTCCGAATCTTTCGGATATCGGTACCGCCGATGGTGATGCGTCCACTTCCCTCTTCGAGTAAGTACAGCTTATCCAAAAGCAGCATCATGGTGGATTTACCGCTTCCCGTACCGCCAAGAATACCCAATGTAGTGCCGGCCTTCATAGTAAAGCTGATATCATGGAGCATCTGGGGAGAATTCTCATAGGCAAAGCTCACATGCTCAAAGCAGATGTCTCCGTCCATGGGAGCATCGGTGGCTTCCGGGTCATCCTGCTCTACAGGAGAATTCATAATGTAAAACACCCGGTCGATAGAAACGCCTGCCTTGCTCATTTCCGAGATCATCCGGCCCAACTGGCGGATCGGCCACACAAGCATGGAGTTATAAGAAATAAAGGCAATGTACTCGCCTTCCGTCAGGCTCCCTTTGACGCAGAATACCGCACCGAATACGATGACCAGCATCACCTGAATACCGGACAAGATATCCGATACACTCCAGAACCGGGACATGACCTTGGCCATCTTCTCCCAAAGCCTGGTATAGTGGTCATTTTGTTTCTCAAACTTATCGATCTCAGCGCGCTCTCGTCCGAAGGCTCTGACAACACGAACACCTGTCAGATTTTCCTGGGCCATGGCAGACAGCTTACCTTCATTCTCATCACAGTCCAAGAACCCGTCATGAATTTTCTTGTGAAACTGAAAAGAATACAGCATGATCACCGGTGTGGGCAGCAGTGCGATCAGCGTGAGCACCGGATTCATGGATAGCATAAATGTGATGGACAGCGCCAGTAAGATCACGATCCGGAACACAGAAGTCAACTGCTCGGACAGAAAATTCTTAGTAGTGTCAATGTCCGATGTGCAGCGCTGGATAATATCACCGGTCTTGTTCTTCATGTGCCAGGAAAAGGGCAGCCGTTCAATATGAGAAAACAGCTGATCCCGCATGGACTTCACCAATGTCTCCGATGCCATGGTATTGCTGACCCGGAAACTGAACTGAGATGCCACCTGGAAGCAGGCTACAATGATAATCGCCACTGCCATGATCCAAAGGTTTTGCCCTAAGTAGGCGAAGCCACCGATAGAATCCACAAGCTCCATGACAAACTGTGGGAAGTCTCCTTCTTTCCCACCGATGGCGCAGTCGACAGCCGCACGAATGATCTGGGGTTGGATCATATCCGCCAGAGCGGTGACCGCTGCCGACAGAATGCTGATGAAGAAAAATCGCTTGGCTCCCTTCAGAAACCGCCACAGAAGAGAAAGCTTTTCCCTCTTCTGGGAATCTTGTTCTTTTACTAACATATCCTCTCTCCTTTATTGATGGGGAAAAGTGCTGTTTTTGCGCAAAAAAAGCGCAGGCCGAAGCCTGCGCCCTGTATGCGGCAAACCAAAAGCGGAACGTGCCTATACGAACCGCCAAGGAGCAAAGCTTCTGCATTTCCCAATTACGAAATTTACGTTGATGTTCATATTCACTTGCTCCTTTCTTTCAGTATTTGCCAGTATGATAGCATTGAATTATCTGCCTGTCAAGCGTTTTTCCGCTAAGTCACGCTAAGTAACAGGCCTGTTACGCCCTATTTATTGATTTTTCGGAATTTCTGGTGTAAAATGGCAAAAAAGCAATGAAACGGAGCAAGCATTATGACCATCGGTGAGAAGATCAAACAAGGCAGAAAGCAGTGCAACCTATCCCAGGAGCAGCTGGCCGAAAAAATGTGTGTTTCCCGGTCCGCCATTGCCAAATGGGAAACTGACAAGGGCTTGCCGGATATTGAAAATATCAGAATATTGTCCAACATTCTGCAAATCAGCACTGACTGGCTTTTGGATCCCCGGCAGGACGGCAGCCATCTAATTCATCGGTATTCCGTGGATCTTTCCCGCTACGGCAAAGGGTGTGTGCGGATGAGAAAAGATCGCTACGTTCGCGAAAAGTTCATTGACGCACAAATTACCGCGTTGATTGGCAGAAAAGACGTCCTTCCTGGAGACGCTGCCACAAAAGAAGATGCTCTTGAACAAATAGCTGTTCACGCCTGTATTCTCAGCACCGGTACCGGCGACAACACCAGCGTAAGCTATTATCTTGTCAGCGAGAAAGGCCGGCAGTTTCTGGTTGCTGTAGCCGACACCTACATGGAATATCGGATCTTGGACAAACGTGTAACTGATGCCGAATTTACGCATAACGGCATGCGGTTTGTACGGTTTACGGAGCTTGAATAATTACTCATTACTACATAGTTGTTAATCATGCTTATTTATTAGATAATTCTGTTTGATAAATCGGATTTGACAGGGAGTGTCAATATGCGAAAACTTATTATACTCAGAGGAAACTCGGGCAGCGGAAAAACTACAATTGCTAAAGAATTGCAAAGTAAGTTTGGCAGAAATACTATGCTTATTTCACAAGATCTAATCAGAAGAGATATGCTTAAGGTGAAGGATGGAGAAAATACACAAGCATTGCCGCTCATGAAAGAACTCCTGACATACGGCAGTAATCATAGTGATATTGTTATATTAGAAGGAATTATGTATGCAGATTGGTATAGACCATTGTTTGAGTGGGCCATTAAATTATACGGTACTGAGGTGTATGCATATTATTTTGATTTACCATTCGAGGAGACTGTAAAGCGTCACCTAACAAAGCCTAACTGTCACGAATTTGGTGAGGAAGCAATGCTCAGGTGGTGGCGTGAAAGGGATTATTCTGATGTGCTGAATGAGGTTAGCATTTCATCAGAAAAAGACATAGTGAGCATTGTTGCAGATATTGTCAATACTGTTTTAAACAGATAAATTTGAAGTTGGAAGGGATGTGATAGCAATGATAAACACCGCATGTGTTAAGGCTATCATCGTGGATTTAGATAGAACCTTGCTACATACAGATAAAACACTATCTGCACATACCGCCAAAGTCCTTAAAGAATGTAAAAGACGCGGGATTAAAATCTTGGTTGCCACAGCGAGACCACTGCGGACAGCAAAGCAATATTGTGATTTGATTGATTTTGATGCAATGGTCGTTTCCAATGGTGCAAGAGTAATCTACAGAAATCAGCAAACAGATTATAGTATCAGTCAGAGCTGTGCAGAGCGCTTGTTGAATGCGCTGAATCACTATCCTAATCTACGGATTACCCTTGAAACGGGAGATTGTGCATACTCGAATCATCCGATTGAGGATTATGAAACAACTCTTACCGACAATTTAGTTGGTATTTCCAACAAGGAAGGCGCATTAAAAATACTGGTTCACCTTGATAGCGAGGACACACTCCCCTTTGTCCAGAAAGAATTGACAGAAGATTTGTATTATACGATCGCGCATGGTTATTTATTGCAAATCATGAGCACATCAGCAACAAAGTGGAATGGCATAAAGGCAATGCTGGATATTTGCAACTATTCCCCTAATGAAACAGTCTATTTCGGAGACGACCAAGACGACATTGAACCGATAAAAATGTGTGGGTTAGGTATTGCCGTTTCCAATGGAATTGATGAGGCCAAAGCTGCTGCTGATTATATCACAGAAAGCAATGATGCCGACGGTGTAGCCAAATTTATCGAACATCGAATATTATTAAATTTGTAAAATTCCAATTTACAAAACCATTTACTACGATTAATTAGGGTGATTACTGTGTTTATTAATAGTGAACAGCTCAAAAAGAGAATACAGCTTGTTTCTAGCGAGATTGCATTGAGAAGCGGTGGCAGAGTTACTTTTGTGGAATACATTTCTTTGCCTTATTATGGCTATGTTATTCTTCGATTCAACTTGAATGAGAATCAGTATTCTTTTGCAGATATTGACCGTTATGAAGCGATTATGTACGATTGTGTAGGGGACGAGTTCTTAATTGACTTCATGGGCGGAATTTACAGAAATATCGGCATCAACTATCGTAAGATGGACAAACTTTTTGCTGATTGTTTGAATATATACGGAGATGAAAAACTATCCAAATCAACCTATGCAGAAATGATTGAGGATGATGCAAAGCAATTGCTTGCACTGTGTGGTCTACCCACCAACCTCCCTGTTTGGGAAATTCAGATTGAAGATGAAATACAGTTGCTTCTTCTTGGCAACAGCAATGAATCACTGGGGCGATATTGCAAAGATGGTATAGTTATAAATGTTCACCAAGTAGCATCAACACCTTGTGAGGGACTGATAGCAGCTGTTTTCTACGCCAAACGAAACAATGTTTCCTTGGCAAATGCACTGATGAAAGTGCAAGCCTCAGAACAATAGAAACCATAGATAAATTCCAATTGTGGAACTGTCTGTAGAGAACATTCACCTTTTGTTAGGTTTTCAAAGATTCTGCATAGTACACATCGAGGGGTTAACATCGGACTGTTGCATTTGATCGGTTCGATTCCTTCCTCGGCTCCACCACAAAAGGTGCTGTCTCAAAATGATTTGTAAAAATCATAAGAGGCAGCACCTCTTTTCGTTTGCAAAAGTCTCAAACTGTGGATAAAAAGTCGAAAAAACAGCGCACTTATCCTGAGGGGCAGGTTTTGCCTCTCAAGAAAGTG
>JAZUQE010000104.1:0-7078 GCA_045605575.1 Faecousia sp.
ACGAAGGGTTATGATACTTTCTGTCCGGCCAGAAAGTATCCAAAGAGCCGCCGGGGGCCTTTCGTATGGTCCCCGGACTCCCCAGACGACCAAAGGGGAAAGCGGACTGGCGATGTGTGATCAAGGTTTTCCACCGATTTCCCCTTTGAGAGAGCTTTTGTGAAGATAAGTAACTTACTTCTTTGACACGCTAAACAGCCTGCCGCAAAGAATGCGGCAGGCTGGAGTGTTATTATTCAATATGGGTATGGTTGGAAATATGCTCACTGCAATAGCAGTGGTATCCGCTGCAGCGGGAGCAATAGCGGAATTCCAACTCCGGATCGGAGATATCCGTACGGCCACAGACGCTACATTTATGGGTGTAGGGTGCTTCCGGCTTGGCGACGGTAGCTTTATAGGAACCGGCGTTGGAGAAGGGGACTGTGTTGGGCTTGACCGGACGGCCGGATTTTTTGAACAGCCTCCTGGCATTGACCCGCCAGGATACAGGGAACACGTTGGCAACATCCTTGCCGAAGAACAGGAAATAATTCATCAGCGCGATCAAGGGATACAGGCTGTAGGGGAACAGGCCGTACATGGTCATTTGGATCACATCAAAAGCCATGAGTGCCAGATCGATCACCGCGAAGATCCATGCTTTGACGGGAATGATGAAGAAAAGCAGGAAGTGGGAATCCGGATACAGTGTTGCATAGGCCAAAAACAGGCTCATATTCAGATAGGTCACATCTGCCCAGCCGCCGAAGAGTATACAGAAAATATCCTGCAATAAAATACCGGAAAAATAGAACAGATTGAACCGGAGCGTGCCCCATAGGTTTTCCATAGCTCTTCCCAGAGAGTAGTAGCACAGCAGACCGATGGCGACCAGAAGCAACTGACGGTCTCCGTAGCCGTAAGTCAGTGCGTAGGTAAACAGGCGCCATACCTGGCCCTGCAGGATCAACTCCCGGTCAAAGCAGAGCCAGCGGAATAAAATGTCCGACTGGTCGATCATGCCCATGACATAGACCAGGGCAGAACCCAGGGAAATATAAAGCATCAAATTTGGAATCCCCTTGCTGCGATTGCGGAAGCAAAAGGTGTCAAACTTGCGGCGAAGGTTTTTCAAATCAAGTCAACTCCCATAAATTGTGAAATCGTTATTATATTACCAAGGAAGTGGGGAAATGTCCAGAGCGTAATTGTGAACATTCTGACAAATTCCAGGAGCGTAGTTGACTTTGATACCTGGAAATAGTATACTGATTGATGAATTCAACTTTGCTCTCATAGAAAGGAACGGTGAGTTTGTGAGCAAAACGAAATTGATTCGCTTGTTATGCGGCCTGCTTTTGGCGGGCGTGCTGATCGTAGAAGGTTTGGCGTTTTCGCTGGTCTGGCGGCTGAACATGCTGCCCAGTGAATATCTGGTACTGCTGGCGGCCTTTTTGCTGGTGCTTTGGGTAGCGCTGGCTGCGCTGTTGTTTTTGCCCGGCAGGAAGAAAAAGCTGCCCGGAGTGGGAAGGACCGTCGTGATCGGACTTCTGGTAGCGGTGATCCTCTTCGGCTGCGGTATGGCCTCTAAGATGGTGGGCGAGCTTCATGAGACTTTAAGCCATATTTCCGCGCAGGAAGAACTGACAGCTTATGTGGATGTGTTTGTACGTAGCGATGACAGCGCGCAGTCCATTGAAGATGTGGCCGGTTACACCTTTGCCATCACAGAGTACTATGATATTGAAAATACCCGCAAGGCTATCGAGCAGCTGGAGACCAGACTGGACACCAAGATCCAGACGGTAGTCTTCCCCTATGTCTATGACATGGCAGACGCGCTGCTGGATGGGCAGGTCGATGCGTTGCTGATCAATACAGCCTATATCTCTATGCTGACAGATAGCGAGGGATATACAGATTTCATGGACAAAGCCAGACTGCTGGAGCAGCTGGATATCACGGTGATCGTGGAGCAGCCAACGGAGAATACGAAAGATCCCTGGGATTGGCTGATCCCCGGCAACACGACCCCCAGTGAGACGACCCAGCCCGTGGAAGACGATCCCTATATCCAGATCCCGGACGGCCCTGTGACCAAGGTGCCCTTTGTGGTATATCTTGCAGGCAATGACTATGATAAAGAGGGGTTTGGTACTTTCGCAAAGAACGATGTCAACATTCTTGCGGTGGTCAACCCTGTGACGAAACAGGTGCTGCTGATCAATACCCCCAGAGACTACTATGTGCCCAATCCCGCCGGTAACGGCGCGATGGATAAGCTGACCCACTGCGGTGCCAAGGGCGTTATGAATTCCATGCAGGCCATGTCCGATTTCTATCAGGTCCCGATCCGGTATTATGTCCATATCGGGTTTACCGGACTGGAGGAGCTGGTGGATGCAGTGGACGGTGTCACGGTGTATTCCGATGTGTCCTACCTGGCTATGGAAGAGACCTGGATCAAAAAGGGAATCAATCACCTCAACGGCAAGCAGGCACTGCACTTTGCCCGGGAGCGCTCCAATGTGGACGGCGGTGACAATGTCCGTGGTCAGAACCAGATGAAGATCATCAAGGCCATCATTGATAAGATGCTGTCCAAGAAGCTGTTTACAAAATACACGGAGATCATGAGGAGCCTGCGCGGACTGGTCAAAACCAGCATTCCTACGGAGGATATGGCCAGTATGGTTGAAATGCAGCTAAGCGACATGGCTTCCTGGAATATCGTATCCTACGCGGTAACCGGTGAGGCAGGCTACAGCAGAGAATGCTATGAATGGCCGGGTCCGTCTTTGTTTGTGTATTATCCCAATATGGATACGGTGGAATACGCCAGAGAGCTGATGCAGCGCGTGATCGACGGCGAGATCATCAATCAGAGCGATATTATCCCCGCGGAATAAAAAATATACAAGAGACGGCGAAAATGCTTCGCCGTCTCTTGACTTTTTTATAAAACCTGTGTATAATATGTCGGAAATTGCATACAGCCTTATCAAGAGCGGTGGAGGGAACGGCCCGATGAAACCCGGCAACCTGTTAATTCAAGGTGCCAAATCCGGCGGCAAAACGAAAGATGAGGATTCGATGAAGCGCACATGTCGAATGCCTCGATGTGTGCGGTTTTATTTTTTGGACCGTAGAGCGCGGCATCCTTGACGCGCCGGATCCAAAGGATGAATATAAGTTGTGTGAAGGAAAGAAAGAAGGAACCAAACATGGAAAAAAGATTATTTACCTCTGAATGTGTGACAAACGGCCATCCCGATAAGGTGGCAGACTCTATTTCTGACGCGATCCTGGATGCGTGCCTGGCCCAGGATCCCGGTTCCCGTGTGGCATGTGAGACCATGGTAACCACCGATTTTTGCCTGATCTGCGGCGAGATCACCACCAAGGCCGTGGTAGACTATCAAGCGGTGGCCAGGGAAGCCATCCGTAAGATCGGCTATGTGTATCCCGGCGATGGCTTCGATGCGGACAGCGTTGAGATCCAGTGCCGGATCCATACCCAGAGTGCGGACATTGCCCTGGGTACCAACGATGAAGTGGGCGGCGCTGGTGACCAGGGCATGATGTTTGGCGGCGCCTGCACCCAGACGCCCGAGCTGATGCCTCTGCCTGTTGCCCTGGCAAGAGCCCTTGCGAACCGGCTGACCGACTGCATCCACTCCAATGACCTGCTGCGGGCCGATGGAAAGACCCAGGTCAGCGTAGAGTACGATGAAAATGGCAATGTGGCGGGCATCGATACGGTAGTCGTCTCGGTGATGCACAGCGCGGATTTTGAGATCGAGCAGCTGCGCCGCTATGTGCGTGAGGGCGTCATTGCGCCTGTGCTGAAGCAGTACGGCTTTGATATTGCGGATGTAGCAAATATCCATATCAATCCTACCGGAAATTTCGTTATTGGCGGTCCTAACGGTGACACCGGCCTGACCGGACGCAAGATCATTGTGGATACTTACGGCGGCTACTTCTCCCATGGCGGCGGCGCATTCTCCGGTAAGGACCCGACGAAGGTGGACCGCAGTGCCGCGTACATGGCCCGCTACATGGCTAAGAACCTGGTGGCTGCCGGACTCGCTACCCAGGTACAGGTACAGCTGGCCTATGCCATCGGTGTGGCAGAGCCGGTTTCCGTCCGGGTGGACAGCTACGGCACGGGCCGTATTTCCGACGAGGCTATGACCGCCCTGCTGCGCAAGACCTGCGATATGACTCCTGCGGGCATCATCCGCAAGCTGGATCTGCGGCGGCCCATTTACAGCCCCACCGCGGCAAAGGGCCATTTCGGTGTGGAAGATCGGCCTTGGGAGGCAACGGATCTGGCAGACAAGCTGAAGGAACTGGCCGGAATTTGATCAAGAAGAGGACGAGCACGCTGTATCTAAAGGGATGCAGTGTGCTCTTTCTTTTTGACGGGGGTGACTGGGCCAGACAGGCAGCAAACCGTAAGGGCGGAGGGGCAGCGCGTCAAGGATGCCGCGCCCTACGGGGGTGCGGAGGAGGACGGAAAAAGGGAGGGTCAAGACCCTCCCCTACGGTGAGAGACGGTAGGTTTGGAGGGGAAATCGGGATGGCGGGCGATCAGTGGTCGCCTCTACGGGAGCGCAAGGGGCCAGAGGGGATTCCAAAAGGGAAAGCGGTGGAAAACCTTGATCACACATCGCCGGTCCGCTTTCCCCTTTGGCCGTCTGGGGAGTCCGGGGACCATACGAAAGGTCCCCGGCGGCTCTTTGGATACTTTCTCGCCGGAGAGAAAGTATCATAACCCGCGTTCTTATTCTCCCCTGCTGCTCTATCCTTGTAGCTAGTATATTTTTTGACAGACTGAACAGCGCAGCCTTCTGGCTTCGCCGTTTTCTTTTTCCCTTCTCCCCCCTCTTCCCTTTCTTGACTTCCTTCCAAGCTCTATGCTATAATGATAAAAAAGGAACGAGGTCTCACCATGAAATGCATCATCAACGCAAAAATCGTGCTACCAAACAGCATTCTGGAGCACCATGCCATTCTCTTTGACGAAACCATCCGCGCCATCGCCCCGCAAGCAGAACTGGATCTATCCGGCTATGAAGTCATCGATGCCCAGGGTCAATACGCCGCTCCCGGCCTTGTAGACATCCATATTCACGGCTACTTAGGCCACGATGTCTGCGATGCAGATCCTGAAGGCCTGCGCACCATCTCCCGCGGCATTGCTAAAAATGGTGTTACCGCTTGGTGCCCTACTACCATGACCATCTCCAAAGAGGATATCCTGCGCACCTTCGACGCTGTCCGCTCCGTTAAAGCTGAGGATGCCCCGGGCGCTCAGATCCTGGGTATCCACTGTGAAGGTCCCTTCATCAGCCCATCTAAAAAAGGTGCTCAGGCCGAGACCCATATTCTTCCTCCGGACAGCGCATTTTTGTTGGAACATGCCGACATTTTGAAGCTTGTTACCATTGCTCCGGAAATGGACCCGGATTTCGCCTGCATCCGCGCTCTGGCTGATGACGGCCGGATCCTTGTTTCTATGGGCCATAGCAACGCAGATTTCGAAACTGCTATGGATGCCATTTGTGCAGGTGTACGCCATACCACCCACCTGTTCAACGCCATGTCCACCCTGAACCACCGCCAGCCCGGCGTTGCAGGAGCCGCCCTGACAAGCGCAGATGTCAGCTGTGAACTCATCGCCGATTGCTTCCATGTCCACCCCGGTATGTTCTCCCTGGTTGCTTCTTTGAAGCAAAACAAGCTCTGTCTGATCACCGACTGCATGCGCGCAGGCGGCATGGTCGATGGTGTCTATACCCTTGGCGGTCAGACCGTCATCAAAAAGGGCGTCCAGTGTCTGCTGGAGGACGGTGTCATCGCTGGCAGCGTGCTGACCTTGAATCAAGCTGTCAAGAACCTGTATGACCATACATCCCTCTCCCTCCCCCAGGCCTTTGCCTGTGCCAGCCTTTACCCTGCCGCTGCCGTCGGGGAAGACCACCGCATCGGCTCCTTGGAAATCGGCAAACAGGCCGACCTCCTCCTTTGCGGCGAGGAGCTGCAAGTCACAAAAACTTTCATCTCCGGGCAGGAAATATCCTGACCCTCCACAAGCCGGCTCTCCCTGCAGGAGCGCAGCTGGACATACGAAAGGCGCTGTCTCAAAATGCACGAGACAGCGCCTTTTTGTATATATTTGCCCTTATACCGTGGGATCCAATTGTCTTATCAATTGTTTTATCTTATTCCCGTCATAGCCGGCCGCGACGGCGCGGCGGTAGTAATCCGTGTACTCGTTCTCATAGCCTTGCAGCGCGCAGCAAACAGCCGCAATACTGAGCGCTTGGGGAAGCTTGGCATTGATAGCCAGTGCGTCTTCGGCGTGATCCAAAGCGCCTTCATAATCGCTCTCCCGAAAGCAAAGGCCGGCAAGATTGTTTAGCGCATATGCATTTTGTGGATTCACCCGAATGGCATTTTCGTAGGCTTTCCGGGCGTCTTCAAATCGGCCAAGTGCCTGCAGACACAGACCTCTGTTAGAATAAAGGGTACTGTTGCTGCGCATTTTTGTGGCAGCATCATAATGAACGATCGCTTCTTCATGTAGGTGCAGGTCGTCGCAGCAAAGGGCCATAAAGGAGGTCACCGCATACAGGTCACTGGTGCGCTGGCACTCCTTGCGAAGCTTCTGAAGCTTATGAAGTGCCGCGTCAGGCTTGCCTTGATTGTAGTCATCAATGGCAGCATACAGCTTTTTTTCCAGCTTTGGTTCGTCAGAAAAGGCATTCTGGATAAATTCTCCGTAGGCTTTTTGGTAAGCGGCTTTTTTGTTAGTCGGCCTGCTTGGTTTTCCGGTCTTCAAAATGGATGCGATGGCACCCAGTACGATCAAAACACACTTGATGATCTGACTGGTGTTAAGCTCCTTTTGAACAAAAATATAATAACAAAGCAGCCCAATGGCGGCCTGAAGTGACCCCAAAAAGTTAGACAAATATTACTAACTCAAATTGTTCAAGCCGCCAAGAGGGCTTGCTGTCTGTGTAAAGCAGGCGGCAAGCCCTTTAATCTTGCCTTGATACGCCTGTTATTGTAATAATCTAAATAT